>JANMWQ010000085.1:0-2997 GCA_031394085.1 Rhizobacter sp.
AGCAAATCCGTCACTGCACTGGTCATGTCAGGGCTCCCGCCGGGCCGCCCCAAGGGAGGCCTGCGCGCCCTCGGGGGGGCAGTGAACGAAGTGAGCGCGGGGGCTTCATTTACCCGCCGGTCGAGACAGCAGATTCACGTAGTCGTGATGCGCCGTGTTGATGACCGAGATCCGATGTTCGACAGGCCGGTCGCCGAAGGTCAGTGCGGTGCGGCGCACCTGCATGACCGGCTGACCGAAGGCGAGGCCCAGCACGCGCACCGCGTTGCGATCGGCCGCACCTGCACGGGCGCGCTCCTTCGCGCGCAGCACGCTGATGCCGAAGTCCGATTGGTAGAGCTGGTAGATCGTGCCCGGCCGCTCGCGAAAGCGCTTCTCGGTCAGGCCCTTGAACAGCGTCGACGGCAGCGTGAGCCGGTCGTAGATGACCGCGCTGCCTTGCAGCCGCAGCCGGTTTTCGATCTGGATCACCGGGTCGCCGACGCGCAGGTGCAGCGCCTCGGCGGGTTCGTCGTCAGCGCGCAGGCGCTCGAACGAGACCAGGTCGACCAGCGGCGCCTCGCGCAGGCCGTCGGCGCGCTCGACGTGGAAGAACTGGAACAGGAAGCGGTCGGTGCTGTGCGTGGCGACGAAAGTGCCGCGGCCCTGGCGGCGCACCAGGATGTGCTCGGCGGCGAGCTCGTCGACCGCGCGGCGCAAGGTGCCGATCGACACGCCCATCGCGCCGGCGATCTCGGTCTCGCTCGGCAGGGTTTGGCCGGGCGGGCATTGACCCGATTCGATCGCGCTCAACAGCGAGCGCTTGACTACCCGGTACAGCGGCATGCCGGCTGTCTCGGGCGCGATGGCCTCGAACAGCGGGGCGGACATGGCGGTCTGCATGTGTCAGAGTGTACATGTACATCATTTATGTGAATCAAGTCATTTAAATGACTGGTTTGACAGCTTGACGTGCGCACCTAATATCGCGTTCTGTTCAAACAGATCCACCGAGGAGACAGCAGATGATTCACTTCGTATTGCACGACGCACACGACACCGTGGCGGTCGTGGTCGTCGAAGGCGTGAAAGCCGGCACCGACATGACCGGCTGGATCATGGACGAGGACAAGACGATCAACGTCACCGCCAAGCAAGACATCCCGATCGGCCACAAGGTCGCGTTGAAGGACATGGCCGTCGGCGACACCGTGCTCAAGTACGGCATCGACATGGGCAAGGTTGTCGCACCCATCAAGGCGGGCGAGCACGCCCACGTTCAGAACATCAAAACCAAGCGCTGGTAAGCAGGAGACCCACGATCATGTCCATCATCGACAAGAGCACCACCTTCCTCGGCTACCGCCGCGAGAACGGCCGCGTCGGCGTTCGCAACCACGTCATCATCCTGCCGCTCGACGACCTCTCGAACGCCGCGGCCGAAGCCGTCGCCCACAACATCAAGGGCACGATGGCGATCCCGCACCCTTACGGCCGCCTGCAGTTCGGCGCCGACCTCGATCTGCACTTTCGCACGCTGATCGGCGCGGGCTGCAACCCGAACGTCGCCGCGGTCGTCGTGATCGGCATCGAGGACAGCTGGACCAAGAAGGTCGTCGACGGCATCGCGGCCACAGGCAAACCGGTCGTCGGCTTCGGCATCGAGGGCCACGGCGACCACGACACGATCCTGCGCGCCAGCAAGGCCGCACGCGAGTACGTGCAGTGGGCCAGCGAGAAGCAGCGCGAGGCCTGCGCGGTCAGCGAACTGTGGGTCTCGACCAAGTGCGGCGAGAGCGACACCACCAGCGGCTGCGGCGCGAACCCGACGGTCGGCATCGCCTTCGACAAACTGCACCCGCTCGGCAACTACCTGTGTTTCGGTGAAACCTCGGAGATCACCGGCGGCGAGAAGATCGTGGCCGAGCGCTGCGCCACCACCGAGGTGCGCGACCAGTTCATGTTCATGTTCAACCGCTACCAGGACATGATCAACCGCCACAAGACCAGCGATCTTTCCGACTCGCAGCCGACCAAGGGCAACATCGCCGGCGGCCTGACGACGATCGAGGAGAAGGCGCTCGGCAACATCCAGAAGATCGGCAAGAAGTGCACGGTCGACGGCGTGATCGACAAGGCCGAAATGCCGACGCACCCGGGCCTGTGGTTCATGGATTCGTCGAGCGCGGCGGCCGAGATGGTCACGTTGTGCGCGGCCTCGGGTTACGCGGTGCATTTCTTCCCGACCGGGCAGGGCAACGTGATCGGCAACGCGATCGTGCCGGTCATCAAGATCTGCTCGAACCCGCGCACCGTGCGGTTGATGAGCGAGCACATCGACGTCGACACCTCGGGGCTGCTGCAGCGCGAGATCAACCTCGACCAGGCCGGCGACAAGCTGCTCGAATGCATGCTGCGCACCGCCAACGGGCGCTTCACCGCGGCCGAGGCGCTGGGGCACCGCGAGTTCGTGATGACGCGCTTGTTCGAGTCCGCATGAGCCGAATCCTCATCGCGGAGTTCATGGACGAGCGCGCCGTGGCGCAGCTCCAGGCGAAGCACGATGTGCTGTACGACCCGAAGCTGGTCGACGACGCGGTGCGGCTGCACGCCGAAGCGGCAGGCGCCGATGCGATCGTCGTGCGCAACCGCACGCAGGTGCGCGGCGAGCTGCTGGCGGCACTGGCGACGTGCAAGGTCGTCGGGCGGCTGGGTGTCGGGCTCGACAACATCGACGTGTCGGCCTGCGAGGCGCGCGGGATGAAAGTGATCCCGGCAACAGGCGCGAACGCGTTGAGCGTGGCCGAGTACGTGATCGCGACCGCGATGCTGCTGCTGCGCGGCGCGTACCAGTCCACCGCCGATGTCGTCGCCGGCGCGTGGCCGCGCAACGCGCTGAGCAGCGGCCGAGAGATCGGCGGCAAGACGCTCGGCCTGGTCGGCTTCGGCTCGATCGGCCAGCTGACAGCGAAGCTCGCGCAGGGCATGGGCATGACCGTGGTCGCGTACGACGCGATG
>JANMWQ010000099.1:0-3100 GCA_031394085.1 Rhizobacter sp.
GACCCCGACGACGCGCGCAACGCGTTCGTCGAGATCCGCGCCGGCACCGGCGGCGATGAATCCGCGCTGTTCGCCGGTGATCTGGCGCGCATGTACCTGCGCCACTGCGAGCGCCGCGGCTGGAAGTCCGAGCTGATGAGCGAGAGCGCGAGCGACCTCGGCGGCTACAAGGAAGTCGTGATCCGCATCGAGGGCGACGACGTGTACGCGCGGCTCAAGTTCGAGTCGGGCGGCCACCGCGTGCAGCGCGTGCCGGTGACCGAAACACAAGGCCGCGTCCACAGCAGTGCCTGCACCGTGGCCGTGCTGCCGGAGGCCGACGAAGCCGATGAGGTCACGCTCAACCCGGCCGAGTTGCGCATCGACACCTTCCGCGCCAGCGGCGCCGGCGGCCAGCACGTCAACAAGACCGACAGCGCGATCCGCATCACGCACCTGCCGACCGGCCTCGTCGCCGAATGCCAGGACGACCGTTCGCAGCACCGCAACAAGGCCAAGGCGATGGCCGTGCTGACCGCCCGCCTGCGCGACAAGGACCGCAACGAACGCGCCGCCAAAGATGCGGCCACGCGCAAAAGTCTGATCGGCAGCGGCGACCGCAGCGACCGCATCCGCACCTACAACTTCCCACAGGGCCGGCTGACCGATCACCGCATCAACCTGACGCTGTACAAGCTGCAACTCATCCTCGACGGCGACCTCGACGACGTGACCGCGGCATTGCAAGCCGCGCAGGCGGCCGAGCAACTGGCGGCGCTCGAAAGCGGCGACGCATGAACGACGCGCTCATGGTTGCCAGCGCGCTGATCGAGGCGAAGGCGGCCGGTCTCGATCGGCTCGACGCTCAGTTGCTGCTCGCGCATGTGCTCGCGCGGCCCCGCACCTGGTTGGTCGCGCACGGCGATGCAGTGCTCGATGCCGCGCAGCGCGATGCTTTTAGCGCGTTGCGCGCACGCCGCGTTGCCGGCGAGCCCCTCGCCTACCTCGTCGGCGAGAAAGCCTTCCACGGTCTCGTGCTGCAAGTCGACGCGAACGTGCTGGTGCCGCGCCCCGACACCGAACTGCTGGTCGACTGGGCAATCGAATTGCTCGCAGGCACCGAGCAAGCGCGCGTCGTCGACCTCGGTACCGGCAGTGGCGCAATCGCGCTGGCGGTCAAACAAGCGCGGCCAGGCGCGTCGGTCGTTGCGACCGACATAAGCGAAGCCGCCCTGGCGGTTGCGCGCTCGAACGCCAAGCGCCTCGGGCTCGACGTGGCGATGCAGCGGGGCGCCTGGTGGCATGGGCTCGACGGCCAGAGCTTCGACCTTGTCCTCAGCAACCCGCCCTACATCGCCGGCGATGACCCGCACTTGGCCGCGCTGCGACACGAACCCACGCTCGCGCTCACGCCCGGCGGCGACGGCCTCGATGCACTGCGCGAGATCGCAGCCGGCGCGCCCGAACACCTCACGCCGGGCGGCTGGCTGTTGCTGGAGCATGGTTGGGACCAGGCCGATGCGGTTGCGTCGCTGCTGCGCGCACAAGGTTTCCTCGATATCCAAACTCGGCGCGACCTCGGTGGTCAGCCTCGATGCACCGGCGGGCAGCGGCAGCCCGCCGGGTCGTGACACATGCCACGGCCGCCGCCGGGGTCAGGCGCATCGGTCGCTGCAATCGCAACACGTAACGCAGGCAACGGCGTAAAGTGAAAGCGCGGTGCAGGCAGCTTTGCGGTTGCACAGCCACCGCGATGCCGGAACCTGTCGTCGAAAGGAGCCTGCGATGCGCAAGACCGCGTGGATGCTCGCCGGGGCGCTCGTCGCCCTGCCCTTGTCGCCCGCGATGGCGGCTGATGCCGATGGCCTGAAAGCAGGATCGAACCCGACGCCGTGGGCGCGCTGGCAGGGCCGGCTGTCATTGGTGACGGCGACCGATCCGTGGCGCCTCGGCGTCGAGGGCCCGGCGATCAAGCTGAGTGGCGCCAGCCTGATGGGCGACTACTACTTCGGCCGCTCGCTCATCGGCCCGGCCCAGCTCGGTGGCCTGCGCGCCACCAGCGGCCTGATCTTCGGCTCGCGCGCAGCGCCGAGCACCGGTCAGCCGGGTTCGGCGAACGGCGGCGCGCTTAGCATCGGCAGCCGTTCGATCGGCCGCGCACCGATGCCCTTGACCAGCGACGCCGCGAACGAGAACGCGACCTTGCCTTACCTGGGCATCGGCTACACCGGCTTGTCGCCCCGCAACGGCTGGGGCTTCAGCGCCGATCTCGGGATGATCGCGAAAAGCCCGGCCAGCGCCGTGCGCGTCGGCGCCGGCCAGAGCCTGGATGACTTGGTTCGCGACATGCGGATGACACCCTTGCTGCAACTCGGCGTCTCGTATACGTTTTGAGCCGAGTCGGCAGACGGGGCCTTGGCGCCGTCGGCCCGAGCCGGTGACCGCTTTGCCGTATAAAGTCGGGTTCTCCCTATCTTCACGAGCCCGACCATCATGAGTGACGTCCAGAAACGCATCGACGACATCGTCAAAGGCAACCGCGTGGTGCTCTTCATGAAGGGCACGGCGCAATTTCCGCAGTGCGGCTTTTCGGGCCGCGCGATCCAGGTACTGAAGGCCTGCGGCGCGACCGACCTGACGACGGTCAACGTGTTCGAAGACGAAGACATCCGCCAGGGCATCAAAGACTATGCCCAGTGGCCGACGATCCCTCAGCTCTACGTCAACGGCGACTTCGTCGGCGGCTCCGACATCATGATGGAGATGTACGAGGCCGGTGAACTGCAACCGTTGCTGACCACGGCTTGAGTTCGCCCGCGGCCTTGGCTCCGCCCACCCGCGTCATCGTCGGTGTCACCGGCGCCACCGGCGCGGTCTATGCAGTGCGATTGCTGGCTCGGCTGCGATCGGCCGGCGCCGAAACCCACCTGGTCGTCAGCCCGGCCGGTGTGCTCAACGTGCACCACGAACTCGGCTTGAACCGCAACGCGCTCGAAGCGCTCGCCGATCACGCCTACAACCCGGCCGATGTGGGCGCCGCGATCGCGAGCGGCTCGTTCGCGACCGATGCGATGGTGGTCGTGCCCTGCTCGATGCGCACGCTTGCTGCGGTCGCGCACGG
>JANMWQ010000192.1:0-5603 GCA_031394085.1 Rhizobacter sp.
TGCCGAAGCCGAACAGCCCGCCGCCGACCAAGCCCGAAAGCCAGATGAACCGGGGCCCGCCGTAGATGCTCTTGCCGGCATCGAGCCAGCCCGCACCCACCATCAGGTTGAAGCCGATCATCGCCACACCCATCGCCATCACCCACATCCGCATGCGGGTCCAGTCGCCGATGTTGACGATGTCGGAAATGGCGCCCATCGTGCAGAAATGGGTGCGTTGCGCGATTGCGCCGAACAGCACCGAAAGCGCGAACGCCGACCAAAGCACCAGCGTGGCGAGAGACTTTAGATCGACTTCGGGCATCTGCGTATGTTGCGTGCGGGGTACGGCGGTGCGAACTAGCGACCTGCTTTTGCGCCCCGATGTAGCGCCCTATTTCAGCGAGGCGAGCCGCTCGCGCCCGGCCTGCGCGGCCTCTGATTTCGGATAGGCCTTGATGAGTTCGTCGATCGTCTTGCGAGCGCCCTTGCCGTCTTTCAACTCGGCCTGGCAGTTCGCGACCGCGAGCAGCGCTTCGGGTGCCCGCGCGTTGTCGGGCGCAGCGCTGACGAGCGCGCGGAACGAGGTGATCGCTTCCCTGTACTGGCGCACGCCGTACTGCGCGTTGCCGAGCCAGAAGAGCGCCGACTCGGTGTAGCCGCTGCTCGGGTAGCGCTTGCGAAAGGCGGTGAGCGCGTTCGCGGTGCCAGCGAAGTCGCTCTTGCGCAGCAACTCCATCGCCTCGTCGTACTGGCGCTTCTCGTCGGGCTCGACGCTGAACTCCTTGCCGCCGTCCGAAATCTTCTGCGGCTCGAACTTGCGCAGGCGATCGTCGACGCCCGATTGGATGTCTTTTTGCTTGCGCTGCACCTCGGAGAGGTCGCGCGCGAGCTGCTCGTTCTGGCCGCGCAGCTTGGCGTTGTCGGCGCGCACTTGTTCGAGCTGGTTGTTCAGATCGAGCAGGCTGCGCTTGAGCTGCTCGAATTGTTCGGTCGTTTGCTGCTGGCCCGTGCGTTGGTTCGCGGCGCCTTGCTCGATCTTCGAACGAATGTCGAGGATCGCGCGGCGCGCCTCGTCGTCGTCGAACAGGCCGGCATGCGCGGCCGGCGCGAACAGTGCCGCGCCCAGCAACGCCGTGACGAGCGCGACACGGGATGACCCACGCATGGCGGCGGCCCTCACCGGTAGTTCAACTCGGCACGGCGATTCTTCGCTCGCGCGTCCTCGTCGGCACCTGTGGCGGCCGGGCGCTCCTTGCCGAAGCTCACCGCCTCGACCTGCGTGCTGGCGGCACCGAGCAGCGCGAGCGATTTCGCGACCGCCTCGGCGCGCTTCTGGCCGAGCGCGAGGTTGTACTCGCGGCCGCCACGGTCGTCGGTGTGGCCTTCGACCTGCAGCTTCTTGGCGCGCTCGCCGGCGAGCGACTTCGCAAAGCGGTCGATCAGCGGGTTGAACTCGTCTTTGACGACATAGCTGTCGAAGTCGAAGTACACGGTGCGACCCGCCAGGCTGTTGGCGTCGTTCGCGCCGTTTTTGCTCAGGTCGACCGGCGTCACGCCGCTCTCGCTGCCACCTGCCGTACCACCCGCCGCACCGCCGCCGGCGCCCGGCGTGCGCGACTCGACCGGCGCACCGCCGCTGTCGCCGAGCGGCACGCTGGAGCAGCCCGCCAGCAGCGCAGCAGCGAAGAGTGCGGTGAGCGATGCCAGGCGTGCGCTGCACGGTGAGCGCTTGAATGGGTGGTTCATGGGTGTCGTCCTCGTCAAAGAAATTCGGTGGTGGCTCAGCGCCCGAACGGGCCCCAGACGGGCTCGCGCACATCGGCGTTGGTCGAGAGCAGGCGTGCCTTGATCTTGCCATCGAGCGTGGTCGTCATCAACACATCGCGGCCTTGCGCGCGGGTCGCGTAGATCAGCAGACGGCCGTTCGGCGCGAAGCTCGGGCTCTCGTCGTCGTTGGTGTCGGTCAGCGCCACCGGCTGCGCGCCGTTGCCGCTCAGGTCGAGCGTGTAGAGGCGAAACGCCCCGCCCTGGCGCGAGACGTACGCGAGCGTGCGGCCATCGGGGCTGATCGCCGGGCTGATGTTGTAGCTGCCGCCGAAAGTGACGCGCTCGACGTTGCCACCTGCGCCACCGTTGCCCACGCTGGTGCGGTAGATCTGCGGGCCGCCGCCCCGGTCGCTGACGAAGTAGATGCCGCGGCCGTCGGGCGCGAACGTGGGTTCGGTGTCGATCGCGTTGCTGGTGGTCAGGCGCCGCACGTTGCCGCCGCTGCGGTCGATCAGGTAAAGCTGCGAGCCGTTCTCGCGCGAGAGCGTGACGGCGAGCGTCTGGCCATCGGGCGACCAGGCCGGTGCGCTGTTCGAGCCGCGAAAGTTCGCGAGCTCGCGGCGCGCGCCGGTCGACGTGTCTTGCACGTAGACGACCGCTTTCTGCTTCTCGAACGACACGTACGCGAGTTGCTTGCCGTCGGGCGCCCAGGCCGGCGAGATGATCGGCTCGGGGCTGTTCAGCGCGACTTGCCCGCCTTCGCCGTCGGCATCGGCCACGCGCAGCGTGTGGCGCCCGCCGCCCTTCGTCACGTAGGCGATGCGGGTCGAGAACACGCCCTTGTCGCCGGTCAGCTTCTCGTAGATGAAGTCGGCGATGCGGTGCGCGGCCAAGCGCAGGTCGGCGGCATCGACGGCCGTGCTCTGGCCACCGAGCACGGTTCCCTTGACCACGTCCCAGAGCTTGAAGCGGATGTCGAAGCGGCCGTCGGCGAGGCGCGTGACCGAGCCGGCCACCAGCGCATCGGCGGCACGACCACGCCACTCGGTCATCACCGGCTGGCTGTTCTCGTCGAGTGCGCCGGGCGCACTGCCCGTGTCCACGTTCTTGAACACGCCGCTGCGCTCCAGGTCGGCACGCACGATGGCGGAGACCGACAGCGACGGCGTCGCCTTGTCTTCATCGCGGAACTTGACGATGGCGATCGGCAGCTGGGTCGCGCCGACGCCGGAGATCTCGACGCGGAACTGCGCCTGCGCCGGGAGCGCGAACCCCAGCATCGCCGCGACCATCAGGCCGAACACCGCACCGAGTGTCGTGCGCCGGGCGGTGAAACATCGAAGATCGGGGCGTCGGGTGTGCAGCATCGTGGCGTCGGCGGCCGCGGAGGCCGCAAATGAATCTGGGACAATCACGATCATAGAGGAGCACTTGCGAACCACCACTGTGCCAGCCACCCGCCAACTCACGCCGATCTATCGCACTGAATACAGTTATTACAAGTACGACAGGTTGGTGTTCCTGAAGAGTCCGCCATGGTGGCGCGAGTTCCCTGCATGACGGCCAAAGAAGCGGTGGCGGGCGCGGAGTTGCGCCCCGGTGTGTTGAACAAGCTGCGTGCTCTTCTGCCCTACTTTGCCGGCACGCGCTGGGCCTTCGGGGTCGGTGCGCTCGGCGCCGCGTTCGCGGCCGTGTGCGAAACCGGCGTGGCGTGGTTGCTGGTGCCGCTGGTCGACGGCGGCACGAAAGCTATTCCCGTCAAGTTCCTCGCCGATCTGCCGCACCTGCCCCTTTGGGCTATTCCCGTCGCCCTCGTCGTGCTGTTCGCGCTGCGCGGCGCGGCCGGCTTCGTCGTCGACTACACGCTGGCTTGGGCGGCCAATGCCGCGACCTTGCGGCTGCGCTCGCAGCTCTTTTCGCGCCTGCTCGACGGCCACCCGCAGCTCTTTGTCGCGCGCTCGGCGAGCAGCCTGATGAACACCGTGGTGTACGAGGTGCTGAGCGGCGTCTCCCAGCTCGTCGGCGCGGCGCAAACTTTGCTCAAAGACAGCTTCAGCGTGGTCGCCTTCCTCGGCACGATGCTGCTGCTCAACTGGAAGCTCACACTCGTGATCGCTGCGCTCGGCCCGGCCGTCGGCTACGTGATGCGGGTGTTCGGCAAGCGCATGCACCGCATCACCAAGGAATCGCAGGTCGCGGTCGACCGGCTCGGCTACGTGGTCGAAGAAAACGTGATGGCTTGGCGCACCGTGCGCCTGCACGGCGTGCAAGACGTGCAGCGCGCGCGCTTCGAGGTCTCGAGCAAGGCGCTGCGCCGGCTGCTGATGAAGTCGACCGTGGCCAGCTCGACCGTCACGCCCGTCACGCAACTGCTGACCGCCACCGCGCTCGCTGCGGCGATCGGCATGGCGCTGTGGCAGAGCAGCACCGGCGGCACGACGATGGGCGCATTCGTCGCGTTCATCACCGCCGCCGTCGCGCTCGCCACGCCGATGCGGCGCCTGAGCGACGTGGCGGCGCCGATCTCGCGCGGGATCGCGTCGGTCGAGCGCGCGCTCGAGCTGATCCACAACGCACCGAGCGAGACCGGCGGCAGCTACGCGCCGCCCGCTCGCGAAGGGTCGCCGGGCTCGCGTGGCGCACTCGCGCTGCGTGATGTGTCGATCCGCTACGGCGACAACCTGCCGGCACTCGACCGCATCACGCTCGACATCGCGGCCGGTGAGACCGTCGCGCTGGTCGGGCCGTCGGGCGCAGGCAAGTCGACGCTGGTGAACCTGCTGCCGCGCTTTCTCGATCCCGACGCCGGCGCGATCTCGCTCGATGGCGTCGCCCTGCCCGACTGGAACCTGCACGCGCTGCGCGAGCAGTTCGCACTTGTCAGCCAGGAGGTCGTGCTGTTCAACGACACGGTTGCGGCGAACGTATGTTTCGGTGCACCGCTCGATGCCGCGCGCATGCGCGCCGCGCTCGTCGCCGCCAACCTGGGCAGCTTCGTCGACGGCCTGCCGCATGGCGCCGAGACCGTCATCGGCCACAACGGCACGCAGCTCTCCGGCGGCCAGCGCCAGCGCCTCGCAATCGCGCGCGCGATCTACAAAGATGCGCCGATCCTGCTGCTCGACGAGGCCACCTCGGCGCTCGATTCGGAATCGGAACAGCTCGTGCAGCAGGCCCTGCAAGCGCTGATGAAAGGCCGCACCAGCCTCGTGATCGCGCACCGGCTCTCGACCATCGAACGCGCTGACCGCATCGTCGCGCTCGACGCCGGCCGCGTCATCGAACAGGGCAGCCACGCCGAGCTGCTCGCGCACGGCGGGCTGTACGCTCGCCTGCACGCACTGCAATTCAGGAGCACCCCATGAACAAGCCCGCGATGACCACACCTGCGATCAGCCGATTTCCGGTTCCGACGCTCGAAGCGCTGCCCGACGACATCCGCACCAAGATCCTCGAAGTGCAGGAGAAGGCCGGCTTCGTGCCCAACGTGTTCCTGACCTTCGCGCACCGACCGGCCGAGTTCCGCGCGTTCTTCGCATACCACGACGCGCTGCTGCTGCGCGAATCAGGCTTGAGCAAAGGCGAGAAGGAAATGATCATCGTCGCCACGAGCGGCGCGAACGGCTGCCTCTATTGCGTGGTCGCACACGGCGCGATTCTGCGCATCTACGAACGCGCGCCGATGATCGCCGACCAGCTCGCGACCAACTACCTGAAGGCCGACATCACGGTCAGGCAGAAGGCGATGCTGGGCTTTGCGATGAAGGTGTGCAACGCCTCGTACGCGATCGGTGAAGACGATTTCGGCGCGCTGCGCGAGCACGGCTGGACCGATGAAGACGCCTGGGACATCG
>JANMWQ010000201.1:0-1607 GCA_031394085.1 Rhizobacter sp.
CGGCGAGCGGCCACAGGCGATCACGCTGGCCGAAGAGTCGACCGCGTTCCCCGGCGTCTCCAGGCCCACGTACGCCGGCGGCCTCGGCTTTCACTACAAGTGGAACATGGGCTGGATGCACGACACGTTGCAGTACATGCAGCGCGATCCGGTGCACCGCAAGCACCACCAGGGCGAAATGACCTTCAGCCTCGCCTACGCCTTCACCGAGCAGTTCGTGCTGCCGATCTCGCACGACGAGGTGGTGCACGGCAAGGGCTCGATGCTGAACAAAATGCCCGGTGATCGCTGGCAGAAGTTCGCGAACCTGCGCGCCTACTACGGCTACATGTTCGCGCACCCGGGCAAGAAGCTGCTGTTCATGGGCTGCGAGTTCGCGCAGGCCGCCGAGTGGAACCACGACCGCAGCCTCGACTGGCATTTGCTCGACGACCCGACGCCTGCCAACCTGCACGAAGGCGTGCGCAAGCTGTTGCGCGACCTGAACACGCTCTACCGCACGACGCCCGCGCTCTACCAGCGCGACTTCACGCCCGACGGCTTCGAGTGGATCGACGCCAGCGACGCCGAGCACTCAGTGCTGAGCTTCGTGCGGCGCGGCACCGATGCCAGCACCTTCATCGTTGTCGTCTGCAACTTCACGCCCGCGCCGCAGCGCGGCTACCGCGTCGGCGTACCGAATGCGGGTGCCTACCGCGAGTGCATGAACACCGACTCGGTGCATTACGGCGGCAGCAACGTCGGCACCGCCCTCGGCGCCGCGACCGCGCAGGCACAGGCGTGGCACGGCAAAGTGCACTCGATCGTGATCGACGTTCCGCCGCTGGCCACAGTGATGTTCGAATGGAAAGCCTGAGCGCCGAACGGACCGAGGCGGTCGCGTCGGCGACCGTCGCGCTCACCGCGGGCAAGCCCTGGCCGATCGGCGCGCACGCGGACGAGACGGGCGTCAACTTCGCAGTTTTCTCGGCCAACGCGCAGGCGATCGACCTGTGCGTGTTCGATGCCGCCGGCACGCAAGAAATAGCGCGCTTGCGCCTGCCCGGCCACAGCGGCGACATCTGGCACGGTCACCTTGCGGGCGCCCGACCAGGCCTCGTCTACGGCTTGCGCGCACACGGCCCGTGGCGGCCCGACAAAGGCCATCGCTTCAACCCGACCAAGCTGCTGCTCGACCCCTACGCCCGCGAGATCGTCGGCGGCTTCGACTGGGCCGCCGCGCAGTTCGCCGCCGACCGCACGCACCCGCGGCAGATGGACACGCGCGACAACGCGGCCACGGCGCTCAAAGCCCGCGTCACGCACGACGCATACGACTGGGGCGATGATCGCGCGCCGCGCACCGCACTCGCCGACACCGTGATTTACGAGCTGCACGTCAAGGGCTTCTCGATGCGCAACCCGGCCGTGCCGGCTGCCCTGCGTGGCACCTACGCAGGCCTTGGCGACCCGGCCTCGATCGCGCACTTGCGAGCGCTCGGCGTCACCGCGGTGAGCCTGTTGCCGGTGCACCAGCGCGTCGACGAAGAGCGGCTGGTCAAGGTCGGCCTGACGAACTACTGGGGCTACAACACGATCGGATTCTTCGCGGTCGAACCACGCCTGTC
>JANMWQ010000204.1:0-3323 GCA_031394085.1 Rhizobacter sp.
CTTCGATGCCGGCGCTTCCGCCGCATCGTTCAAGGCGCTCGCAGCGCACTACCTCGCACTGCCGTGATCTGACAAGAGCGTCTGATCAGCGCGCCAGATCAGCGCGACCGCTTCGGCAGCTTGCGCGTCTCGCCGATCGCCATCACGAAGAAGGCCTCGTCGGCCAGGCCTTTCGCGCGCCGCGCCTCGGCGAGCTCGATCGGCGGCTGGTCGAGCGATTCGTCGGTCAGTGCGAAGGTGCCCCAGTGGATGCCGACCGAGCGCTTCGCAGCCACGTCGAGGTGGATCTGCACTGCCTCGACCGGGTTCACGTGCTGCGAGGCCATGAACCAGCGCGGTTCGTAGGCGCCGAGGGCGATCAGCGCGATGTCGAAACCGCCGCCTTTTTCTGGGGTTTGGCGTGAGGCAAAGCGCGCGCGGATGTCCGCGAAGTCTTTCGAGTAAGCGGTGTCGCCGGTGAAGAACAAGTGCAGGTCGGGCGCGAACACCGCGTAGCCGCCCCACAGCGTCTTCAACCGGTCGTTCAGCCCGCGGCCCGACCAGTGCTGCACGGGCGTCAGCACCACGTCGACCGCGCCGGCGGGTGTGGCGACCGCATGCGACTGCCACCAATCGAGCTCGACCACGTTGGTAATCTCACGCTCGGCGAACCAAGCCTTGATGCCCAGTGGCACGACGAACAGCGGCGGCCCGCCGGGTTGCTTGGCCAACGCGCGCACGCTCGCGTCGTCGAGGTGGTCGTAGTGGTCGTGCGAGATCAGCACCAGGTCGATGTGCGGCAATGCGCCAAGTGCGAGGCCGGGCGCGACCGCACGTTTCGGGCCGATGAAGCTCAGCGGGGAGGCGCGCTCGGAGAACACCGGGTCGGTGAGGACGTTGAGGCCACCGAACTGCGCGAGCATCGTCGCGTGGCCGATCCAGGTGATCGCCGGCTGCATCGCCATCGCACCGGCGCGCGCGTTGGCCTGGATGAACGCGATGTCGGGCGCGACGGTCGGGGTCGGGCTGCGCGGCGGTCGTGGCAGACCGTCGCGTTTGGATGCGAGTTGCCACTTCAACGCGTCGGCGAAACTTTTAGGCTCGAACTCGATGTAGTTGTTCTGGTAGCCGTCGGGCCGGTGGTGTTTTGGCGGCATGTCTTGGGCGGTCGCGGAGAGACAAGTTGCGAGCAGCGCGAACGCGATCGGGGCGGTCGGGCTGCGTTGCAGCGGGGTGGTCGTCGGCATGGTCGATCATCGCCCGCAAGGGGCTCGCGGTCCGGTGGCTGCGACGCCAAGTCCGCACATGGCGCCGGGGCAGCCCGGGAGGACTGGTACTTTCCCCATATAATTCCGAGGCTTTGCTGCTCTCGCGCCTTGTGACACACAGACGAATTCGATCATGAAGGTTGACGCACGGAAACACGCAGGCAATCTCGGCGCAGGCTGGGAAGATCAGGCAGAACAAGAAGTCGTCAAATCGTGGTCGAAGCAAGAGGCCGAGACTTTCAGAAGAAACAATCCGTCGTCGTCGCCCTGGCGGGTCGTCGCGGCCCAGGCCGTGGTGGGGCTGTTGTGTGCTGCCGTCGCTGGGGCACTCACGCAGCGCGGCGAGACAGCGTGGTCGGCCTTGTATGGCGCGGCGGCGGTCGTCCTGCCGAGTGCCTTGCTGGCGCGCGGCATGACCCGCGGAACGCGAAACCCCCTGGCTGCGGCCGCGGGTTTCATGTTCTGGGAGATGCTGAAGATCGGGGTCGCGATCGCCATGCTGGTGATCGCCGTGAGGGTCGTTGCGAACCTGAGTTGGCCAGCGCTGCTGGCGACGATGGTGGTCTGCATCAAGGTCAATTGGGTCGCGCTGTTGTGGCGCGGCCGTCGTTCGAACAAGAAGGCGTAGCAACAAGATGGCAGCAGAGGCAGTTGCAAGAGAAGGCGCGGAGCACGCCCCAACCGCGGGTGAATACATCATTCACCACCTGCAGCATTTGCAGAACACCAAACAGAGCGGCGTGGTCGACTTTTCGGTCGTCAACCTCGACTCCACGTTCTTCACGATCGCCGTCGGCGTGATCGGCTGCTGGCTGCTGTGGCTGGCGGCGCGCAAGGCGACCTCCGGCGTGCCGGGGCGCTTCCAGGCCGCTGTCGAGATCCTGGTCGAGATGGTCGACAGCCAGGCCAAGGGCATTGTCCACAACGCCACCAGCCGCAAGCTGGTCGCGCCGTTGGCGCTTACCGTGTTCGTCTGGATCTTTTTGCTGAACGCAATGGACTTGCTGCCGGTCGATTTGTTGCCGTGGATCGGCGAGCATGTGTTCGGCCTCGAACACCTTCGCGTCGTGCCGACCGCCGACCTGTCGGTCACGATGGGCTTGTCGCTCGGCGTGCTGATCGTCTGCCTGGTCTACAACGTCAAGATCAAGGGCGCAGGCGGTTGGGTCCACGAGTTGTTCTCGGCGCCGTTCGGCGACAAGTGGTTCTTGTACCCGGTGAACTTCCTGATGCAGATCATCGAGTTCATCGCCAAGACCGTCTCGCACGGCATGCGGTTGTTCGGCAACATGTATGCCGGCGAACTGATTTTCATGCTGATCGCGCTGATGGGCGGCGCGTTCGCGCTCACTGGCACCGGCATCTTGCTGACCCTCGGCCACATCGTCGCGGGCTCGGTCTGGGCGATCTTCCACATCCTGATCATCACGCTGCAGGCGTTCGTGTTCATGATGCTGACGCTGGTGTATGTCGGCCAGGCGCACGACAGCCACTAGTCTTCAATCGATTTTTCCCCCGCGGCATCTCTCATTTTTCGAGATTCTTTTTTTCCCTTTTTAACAAACCTCAACTGGAGTCATCATGGAAGTCATTAGCTTTGTTGCCCTCGCCGCTGGTCTGATCATTGGTCTGGGAGCGGTCGGTGCCTGCATCGGCATCGGCATCATGGGCAGCAAGTACCTCGAATCGGCCGCACGTCAGCCGGAACTGATGAACGAACTGCAGACCAAGATGTTCCTGCTGGCCGGTCTGATCGACGCCGCGTTCATCATCGGAACCGGCATCGCGCTGTGGTTCGCCACGGCCAACCCGTTCCTGGCGCAGATCGCCAACCTGCCGAAGTAAGCGCATCCGCCGCCGGCTCGGCTGGCGGTTCGGACCACCCCTTTCTTACCTCGAAGGCAAGAACGTGAGCATCAATGCAACGCTGATCGTGCAAATGATCGTGTTCCTGATCCTCGTCGGCTTCACGATGAAATTCGTGTGGCCGCCGATCGTCAAGGCACTCGACGAACGCGCGAAGAAAATCGCCGATGGCCTGTCGGCCGCCGACAAGGCCAAGGCCGAGTTGACCAA
>JANMWQ010000250.1:0-7593 GCA_031394085.1 Rhizobacter sp.
GATGGAGATCTTGGTGGTCGTCGGCGCGGTGCTGATGATGCTGGCGGTCGAGTTCTTCAACCGCAAGACGATCTACGGCAAGGCCGTGGTCGCGACCTTCAACGACCGCGACGCCGCCAAGCTGATGGGCATCAACACCGGGCTCGTGATCACGTTCTCGTATGCGCTGTCGTCGATGACCGCCGGCTTCGCCGGTGTGCTGATCGCCCCGCTCACGCTGACCGGCGCGACCATGGGCGCGGTGCTGGGCCTCAAAGCCTTCGCGGTCGCGATCATCGGCGGGCTGACCAGCGGCATGGGCATCATCGTCGGCGGCATCATCCTCGGCATCGCCGAGACCACCACCGGCTTCTACCTCAGCACCGGCTACAAAGACGTGCCCGGCCTCGTGCTGCTGTTGATCGTGCTGGCGGTGCGACCGCAAGGCCTGTTCGGCAAGAGCGCCATCAAGAAGGTCTAGGAATGACTGCCCCCACGTCACTTCGCTCCTGCCCCCCGAGGGGGCGCTCAGCCGCCTTGGGGCGGCCCGGCGGCACCTGAGAATCACATGAAACGCTCCCACCTCCTCCTGTCCGTCGTCGGCTTCGCCGCGCTGATGCTGTTCCCGGTCGGCATCACGAATCCGTACTACATCCACCTGCTCGAGACGATCATGATCTACGCGATCGTGCTGTTCGGGCTCGACATCGTGGTCGGCTACACCGGCCAGGTGTCGCTCGGCCACGCCGGGCTGTTCGGCATCGGCTCGTACACCGCCGGCGTGTTGGTGATGAAGCTCGCCGCGCCGCTGTGGATCACGCTGCCGGCCGCGGTGCTCGTGACCGCCGGGTTCGGCGCGCTGCTCGCTTTGCCGGCTTTGCGCGTCTCGGGGCCTTACCTCGCGATGGTGACGCTGGCCTTCGGCACCATCATCCAGATTTTGATCAACGAGATGACCTTCCTGACCGAGGGCCCGATGGGCATCAAGCTGCAGAAGCCGTCGCTCTTCGGTCACGTGCTCGACGAGCGCGAGTATTACTGGCTGTGCGCGGTGCTGATGGTGCTGGCGCTGATCGTCGTGCACCGCATCCTGCGCTCGCACCTCGGGCGCGCGTTCGAGGCGCTGCGCGGCAGCCCGGTCGCGTCTGACTGCATGGGCGTCTCGGTCTACCGCTTCAAGGTCTACGCGTTCGTGATCAGCGCCGGCTTCGCGGGGCTGGCGGGCAGCCTGTACGCCTACTCCGAGCAGTACATCTCGCCGAACTCGTACAACTTCGAGCTGACCGTGCTGTTCCTGCTCGCGGTCATCATGGGCGGGCGCAAGAGCCGCATCGGCACGATGCTCGGCGCGGCCATCATCGTGCTGCTGCCCAAGCTGCTCGACGACGTCGAGATGTTTCGCTACGTCTCGGTCGGCCTCGCGGTGCTGGTGATGTTGACGGCCGCAATAGGCATCCAGCGCGGCCGGCTCACGTTGCAGCAGATGTTGATTCCGATCGTCGGCAGCATCGCGCTGGCGGCGCTGTCGTTCTGGCTCAAGACGATGACCGACTGGCGCCTTTCGATCTTCGGCGTGATCATGCTGTTCGTCGTGTATTACCTGCAGGACGGCATCGTCGGCTTCGTGCGCAACGCGCTGAACATCAAGCGGCCGACGCCCGATGCGCAGGTGACCGGCGCGCAGCTCAAAGGCTTCGATGCCGTCTCGACCGCCGCGAAAGCGGATACCGGCGGCGAGATCATGAACGCCACCGGCGTGTTGATGCAGTTCGGCGGCTTGAAGGCGCTGAACAACGTGAGCTTGAGCATCAAGCGCGGCACGATCCACGGCCTGATCGGGCCGAACGGTTCGGGCAAGAGCACGATGATGAACGTGCTGACCGGCATCTACCAACCGACCGCGGGCGCGGTGTCGTTCGTCGGCAAGTCGGTGGTCGGGCGCACGTCGACAGACATCGCGTTGTCGGGCATTGCGCGCACGTTCCAGAACGTGCAGTTGTTCGGCGAAATGACGGCGCTGCAGAACGTGCAGGTCGGCCTGCACCACACCTTCGCGAGCAACCTGTTCGATGTCTCGTTGCACACGCCGCGGTATCTGCGCGAAAGCAAAGACGCCGCCGATCGCGCGATGGGCTTGCTGCAATTCGTCGGCTTGGCCGACCTGGCCTTCGAGGAAGCGCGCAACCTGCCGTACGGCAAGCAACGCCTGCTCGAGATCGCGCGTGCGCTCGCACTCGATCCGCAACTGCTGCTGCTCGACGAACCCGCCGCAGGCCTGACCGCGCCCGACATCAAGGAGCTGATCACGTTCATCCGCAAGATCCGCGACCACGGCATCACGGTGATCCTGATCGAGCACCACATGGACGTGGTGATGAGCATGTGCGACACCGTTTCGGTGCTCGACTTCGGCCAGAAGATCGCCGAGGGCGTGCCGGCCGCTGTCCAGTCGAACGAGAAGGTCATCGAAGCCTATCTGGGTGGGACGGCAGCATGAAAGCGGACACCAAAATGTTGACCATCAGCAATCTGTTCGCCGGCTACGGAAAAGTCCAGGTCCTGCACGGCATCTCGATCGAGGTGCCCAAGGGCAAGGTCGTCACGCTGATCGGCTCGAACGGCGCCGGCAAGACGACGACGATGCGCGCGATCTCCGGGATGATCAGCCCGACCGCTGGCGAAATCTCGCTCAACGGCAAGCGCATCGACGCCCTGGAGTCTTACCACATCGCCAAGCTCGGCCTGGCGCATTCGCCCGAGGGCCGGCGCGTGTTCGCGACGATGACCGTCACCGACAACCTGATCCTCGGCGCCTTTCCCCGCTTGACTGGCAGCCGGCCCAAAGGCGACGTGAAGGCCGATCTCGAGCGCGCGCTCGAACTCTTTCCGCGCTTGAAAGAACGCCGCGAGCAGCTCGCCGGGACCTTGTCGGGCGGTGAACAGCAGATGCTCGCGATGGCGCGCGCCGTGATGCTCAACCCCGAGGTCGTGCTGCTCGACGAACCCTCGATGGGCCTCGCGCCGATCCTCGTCGCCGAGGTCTTTCGCATCATCGAACGGCTCAAGAGCGAGGGCGTGACGATGCTGCTGGTCGAGCAGTTCGCAGCCGCCGCGCTCGCCGTGGCCGACTACGGCTACGTGCTCGAGAACGGCCGCATCTCGGTGCACGGGCCGGCCGCGAAACTGCGCGACGACCCGGCTGTGAAGGCGGCGTACCTGGGCGGTGGCGCAGCAGGCCACTGAGCCTGCGGTGCGGCATGTCATCGGCCACGTGACCGCATGACCGCATGACACAGTCGTCTGCGTTCGAGCCGATCTGGCATGCGGCGGGCTTGCCGAACGACGCGCTCGCCGACCTCACACTGACCGGCAGCGAGCCGGCGCTGCGCTCTTCGTTCGCGGTCGGCACCGCCGCGCAGGCCAGCCTCGCGGCCGCGGCGCTCGCCGCCACGCAGATCGGCACGCGGCGCAACGGCCTGCGCCAGCAGGTGCGCGTCGACATGCGCCATGCGGCGCTCGAATGCGCTGGCCGATTCACGATCGACGGCCGCACGCCCGAGCTCTGGGACCGCCTCGCCGGCGTGTACGAATGCGGTGATGGCCGCTGGGTGCGCCTGCACACCAACTTCGCGCACCACCGCGACGGCGTGCTGCGCCTGCTCGGCCTGCCGATTGGTACCAGCACGCCGCGCGAATCGGTCGCCGCGGCATTGCGTGAGCGGCAAGCCATCGAGTTCGAAGATGCGGCAGCGCAGGCCGGCCTGGTCGTCGCCGCGGTGCGGACGTTCGACGAGTGGGATATGCACCCGCAGAGCCACGCCATCGCCGCGCAGCCGCTGGTCGCGATCGAGCAGATCGGCGATTCGCCACCGCTCGCCTGGCCCGTGCTCCCGCGCGATGCCCGCCCGCTGCACGGCCTGCGCGTGCTCGACCTGACGCGCATCCTCGCCGGCCCGGTCGGTGGCCGCACGCTCGCGTCCTACGGTGCCGACGTGATGCTGGTGAACGCACCGCACCTGCCGAACATCGAGGCGATCATCGACACCAGCCGCGGCAAGCTCTCGGCACTCGCCGACCTGCGCGGGACTCAAGGCCGCGAAGGCTTGCGCGCAGTGCTGCGCGACGCGCATGTTTTTGTGGATGGCTACCGGCCCGGTGCGTTGGCGGCGCTCGGTTTCGCGCCTGCCGACATGGCCGCAGTTCGCCCCGGCATCGTGATGGTCTCGCTCTCGGCCTATGGCGATACCGGCCCGTGGGCCGGGCGGCGCGGCTTCGATTCGCTGGTGCAGAGCGCCACCGGCTTCAACGCCGCAGAAGCGCGAGCCGCCGGGTCGACGCAGCCCCAGGCCCTGCCGGTGCAGATTCTCGACATGGCGACCGGCTTTCTGATCGCGTTCGGTGCGCAGGCCGCGCTGTTGCGCCAGCAATCGGAAGGCGGCAGCTGGCAGGTGCGTGTCTCGCTCGCGCGCACGGCGCAATGGTTGCGCGAACTCGGCCGCGTCGAGCGCGGCTTCGATGGGCCTCGGCCCGACTTCAGCGGCCTGATGGAAACCACGCCCTCCGGCTACGGCGCGCTCACCGCGATGCGCCACGCTGCGGAGTTCTCGCACACGCCGGCGCGCTGGGTGCTGCCCTCGATGCCACCCGGGACGCACCCGCTCGCGTGGCCGTTGGCCTGATGCGAGCACGCGGGCGAGCCGCAGCATGCTCGCGTGACAGAATCGGCACCGCTCTCTCTGATCTGTCCCTTCGCCGCCCTTCTTCAAGCGAGTGCAACGCGCCGTGAGCCTTGTTTTTCCCCACACCTTCGTGCCCTGGTTCCGCACCGTGGCGCCGCACATCCATGCGTACCGCGGCAAGACCTTCGTGGTGGCGATCACGGGTGAGCTGATCGCTGCGGGCAAGCTGAGTTCGTTCGCGCAAGACCTCGCGATCCTGCATGCGATGGGCATCAAGCTGGTGCTGGTGCACGGCTTTCGCCCTCAGGTCAACGAACAGCTGCGCTCGAAGGGCCACGAGGCGCGCTACAGCCACGGGTTGCGCATCACCGATGCGGTCGCGCTCGATTCAGCGCAAGAAGCGGCGGGCCAACTGCGCTTCGAGATCGAAGCCGCGTTCTCGCAAGGCCTGCCGAACACGCCGATGGCGAATGCGATCGTGCGCGTGGTGTCGGGCAACTTTTTGACGGCGCGCCCGGTCGGCATCGTCGACGGTGTCGACTTCATCCACAGCGGCGTGGTGCGCAAGGTCGACGGCGCCGCGATCCGCAGCGCGATCGACATCGGCGCGATGGTGCTGCTCTCGCCGTTCGGCTTCTCGCCCACCGGCGAGGCCTTCAACTTGACGATGGAAGACGTGGCCACCAGCACCGCGATCGCATTGCAGGCCGACAAGCTGCTGTTCATCACCGAGGTGCCGGGCATTCACGAAGACATGAACGACCCCGAGAGCCCGATCGACACCGAGCTCGCGCTCGCCGATGCCGAGAAACTGCTGACCGCGATGCCGCGGCCCGAGCGGCCGACCGACCCGGCTTTTTACTTGCAGTATTGCGCGCGCGCCTGCCGCGGCGGCGTCGAGCGCAGCCACATCCTGCCGTTCGCGATGGACGGCGCGCTGCTGATGGAAGTGTTCACGCACGACGGCATCGGCACGATGGTGGTCGACGAGAAGCTCGAGAGCCTGCGCGAAGCGACCTCCGACGACATCGGCGGCGTGCTGCAACTGATCGAACCCTTCGAGCAAGACGGCACGCTCGTCAAACGCAGCCGCACCGAGATCGAGCGCGACATCGGCCACTACACCGTGATCGAGCACGATGGCGTGATCTTCGGCTGTGCGGCGCTCTACCCGTACCCTGAAGCCAGAACTGCCGAGATGGCCGCGCTGACCGTTTCGCCGCAAGTGCAAAGCCAGGGCGACGGCGAGCGCATTCTCAAGCGCATCGAGCAGCGTGCGAGGGCGAGCGGGCTCGAGAGCATCTTCGTGCTGACCACACGCACGATGCACTGGTTCATCAAACG
This sequence comes from Rhizobacter sp., assembly GCA_031394085.1. Taxonomy (GTDB): domain Bacteria; phylum Pseudomonadota; class Gammaproteobacteria; order Burkholderiales; family Burkholderiaceae_C; genus LMDS01. Next base: position 6,003 of record JANMWQ010000250.1, read on the forward strand.
CGGTTTTGTGGTGGTTGATCCCGAATGGCTGCCAGAAGCGCGCAAACGCAAGTACAACTGGGACCGCAAAAGCCAGGTACTGGTCAAAAAGCTCGCATAAAAGTTGGGTACCAGCCATCGGGGCGTTCAGCCTCCTGGCGCTTGAACAGCTCACGCTCCAGCGCGGTTCTCAGGCAAACGCTGATGGTGTTCAAAAAATTCCCACATCATCAGCGAAGCGTTTGGCCCACTCGGTTCGGTGTATTGCACGCTGCGGTCGCCGCCCGACCAGGCGTGTCCTAAGCCATTGATGGTGCAATTCACAACAAATGGCTTGCGTTTGGCATACCAAGTGTCCGTGTGGTAGGCCAGGCGCGGTTTTTGGCCGGCGCTGCGACCCCCGTGCAGTCGCCGTGTGGCTTCAGTGCTGCTGAGCTGGGCCGCATTGACCGATAAAAACTGCTGTGCAAGTTCTTCGGCATTGATCCGGCGAACCACTGTGTCTTCGTCGCCATGAATCACCATCACGGGCATGCCAGGAAAGCCCGCGTGCTCAGACAGAAACTCTCGCACCACAGCACTGTGGGCATGCGGCGAGCCTTGCTGCATGGTGCGGTAAGCGCTCATCGCGCTGTCGCTGGTGGCGAACACGGGCGCCGAATGCAGGCCAACCGCCGCGATCAGATTTGGGTGGCGCAGCGCCACAATTGTGGCCAATGCTGCCCCGGCTGAAAGGCCTGCGGCATAGGTCCGGCTGCCGTCCAGATGATGTCGCTTTTGCACATGTTGAATCATTTGCGCGATCACGGCCACATCACCCTCCCCCCGCTGCACACCGCGCTTGTACCAATGCCAGCACCGATGCGTATCGGCCGCAGATGACTGGTGCGGGTACAACACGGCAAAGCCTTTGCGTTCTGCCAAGGCGTTCATGCGCGTGGCGGTGGCAATGTCTGTTGCGGTCTGCTGACAGCCGTGAAGCATGACGACCAGGGGCATGGCACTGTCCGCACCGTCAGCTGGCTTGCTGGCGGGAAGATACAGCCAGTAAGCCATGCGCCGAGGGATGCTCATGGGCGCAATTTCGGGAAGCGAAAAATAGCCCTTTTGCCACTTTGCACCAGCGGGCAGCAACCCGCGTTTGACGTGCGCTGACTTCATCGCCGCGCCCGGTTTCCGGGTCTGTACAGCGGGTGCCGCCAACGACCTGGCGGAAGGTTTTTGCCGCACTTTCGGCCTACTGGATGCCCGTTTTGGCGCGCCAAAAGCAGTGTCGACCAGCGAGCGCATGGTTTTGGCAACCGCACTTTTGACCAGCTGACGCCCCTTGGCGCGCGGTGCCTTGGCCATGCGTTTCAGGCTTTTCAGCCACAGGCTGCCCAAACTAGAGGCCATGGCGCAGCACCCCTTCGGAGCCAGTGGCGACAATGGCAGAAACAGACATGTGCAACACCTTTTTTAATCATTCGAAACATTGACCCCACATTCAGACGCAGTGAGATCAGCAGCCCTTATCGGGTGCTGAAGAATTATGCTGCAGTGCAACATCAACCCGGCAGATCGGCGTCTTCCCTGACTGCCATCTGCGAAATAGTGACCCCATGACCGCTTT
>JANMWQ010000230.1:0-9091 GCA_031394085.1 Rhizobacter sp.
TCAACATCATGTACATGCCGAAGGTCGACGCCGATGGCGAGGTCAGCGGCGTCTACATCCTGAGCAGCGACATCACCGAGGTGATGGTGGCCGAGCGCCGCGCGCTTTTTCTGGCCGAGCACGACGAGCTGACGACCTTGCCGAACCGCGCCGCGTTCCAGATCGCGGTGGGCAAAGCGCTCGAGCACAGCGCGCGCGATGCGGTTTGCCCACCCCAACAGTTCGCGGTGATCTTCGTCGACGTGGATCGCTTCAAGGTCGTCAACGACACACTCGGTCACGCCGCCGGCGACCATTTGCTGCAGACGCTCGCCACGCGCATGAAGCAGGTCGTGCGCGGGCGCGATCTGGTCGCGCGCATGGGCGGCGACGAGATGTGCCTGCTGCTGCACGACGTGCGCGACGCGGGTCACGCGAGCGAAATCGCCGAGCGTATCCTCGGCGCGCTGCGTGCGCCGGTCGCGCTGCGCACCGGCATGCCGCACCACGTGACGGTCTCGGCCGGCATCGCGATCTTTCCGCAAGACGGCACCGACACCGAAACCCTGCTGCGCCATGCCGACATCGCGATGTACCGCGCCAAGGACGCCGGCCGCGACGGCTTCGCGCTGTTCGGCGCGCACGACGGCGGCCCGGCCGAGGCGCGCTTGAACCTCGAGCTCGAACTGCGCACCGCGATCGACACCGGCCAGCTCGTGCTGCATTACCAGCCGCGGGTCGATGTGCTCACCGGACAGCCGCTCGGCATGGAAGCGCTGGTGCGCTGGCAGCACCCGGAGCGCGGCCTGCTCGCGCCCGGCCACTTCATCGACATCGCCGAAGAAACCGGCCTGATCGTGCCGATGGGCAAGTGGGTGATGCGCCAGGCCGGCCACGCATTGCGGCGGCTGCAGCAGGCGGGCGTGGGCGGCCTGACGATGTCGGTCAACGTCAGCGCGCGGCAGTTCAAGAACCCGAAGCTGGTCGACGAGGTCGCCGAGATGCTCGCGCTCGCCGGCTGCGCGCCCCACCAGATCGAGCTCGAGCTGACCGAGAGCGTGGTGATGGACCAGCCCGACCTGGCCGAGGCCACGATGCGCCGCCTGAAGGCGCTCGGCGTGCGGTTGGCGATGGACGACTTCGGCACCGGCCACTCCTCGCTCGGCGCGCTCAAGCGCTTTCCGGTCGACGTGGTGAAGATCGACCGCTCGTTCGTCAATGACATCCCGGGCGACGCTGGCGACTCGGCACTCACCCGCGCCATCATCGCGATGGGGCATTCGCTCGGCCTGCACGTGTGCGCCGAGGGCGTCGAGCGCAGCGACCAGCTCGACTTTCTGCGCGATGAAGGCTGCGACGAATACCAGGGCTATTTCTTCGCCAAGCCGCTGGCCGAAACCGCGCTGACCGCGCTGCTCTTGCAGACCTCGCGCACTGCGCTGGTGGCGTGAAGCCGAGGTCACACCAATGCTGCGCGCCGCACTCCGCCTTCTGACGCTCGCCTTCGCCTTCGCTTTCGCGCTCGCCGCATCGGCGCCGGCGGCGCGCGCGCAAACCACCGGCACCGACACGTCCGCGCGCCTCCTCGCGCTGGAGAGCCTCGGCCGCGCCGACCCGTTCGGCGCCGCCGAAGCGCTCGACGCGCTGCTGCCCGACACCCCTGAGCACGGCGCACAGCGGCTCGAGTTGCTGACGGTGCAGGGCCTGATGCTGGCCGTGGCCGCGCCGCCCGACGCCAAGGAGCCAACCGCCGCCCGCCTCGAAGCGTGGGGCCGCGACCCGACGGCGGTGAACGCGCCCGCAGCCGCGGCCGCCGCGCTGCTGGTGCGCGCCCGCTCGGTCGCGCGCGACGGCAACCTGCAACGTGCCGACCTGATGATGCGCGAGGCGATGGCGAAGCTGCCCGCCAACACGCCGCCGCGCGACCGCTACCGTTTCGTGGTCGTGCACGGCTACATCCTCGACCGCGCCGGCCAACTGGAACAGACCGTGCGGTTGAACCACGAAGCAGTGGCCATCGCGGATGCGCAGGGCACCGTCTGGCAACAGTCGGAGGCCCGCACCGAGCTGGCCTACAGCTACTTCAGCGCGCAACAGCTGGAGCGCGCGCGCAGCCTGAGCCTGGAGGCGATCGCGCTCGCCACTCAGGCCGACGATGCGGTCGCGCTCGGCCGGGCGCACAACACCGCCGGCATCGTGCTCGACGGCCTCGGCGATCAGCCCGGCCATCTGCGTTCGTTCGAGGCGGCGATCGCGAGCGCACGCCGCGCTGGCGCGAAGACCGACGAGGTGCGCTATGTGTCGAACCTGGCCGACTTCTACCTGAAGAACGGCGACTACAAGACCGCGCTGGCGAACGCCGAGCGCGCACTGCTGCTGGCGCGCGAGGTCAAAGATCCGAGCAGCGAAATGGTCTCGCTCGCCAACATCGGCATGGCACACATCTCGCTGCTGCACCTGGCGCTGGGCAAGCGCTACGTGCGCGAGGCGATCGCGATCGACGAAGCGCGCGGCTCGGTCAGCGGCGTCACCGAAACGCTGCGCGAACTCGGCGGCTACCTGGAGAAGGCCGGCGACCTGGCCGGCGCGATCGCCGCCTACCACCAGCAGCGCCGCCTCGCGACCACGCTGCTGCGCGACGACGAGCAGAAGGCGATCCTGGCGATTCAGGCGCAGTACGACGCCGATCACCGCAACCGCGCGCTCGTGCTGCTGAACCGCGAGAACGACATCAAGGCCGAGCAACTGCGCCGGCATGATCTGCAGCAGCGGCTGTGGTGGCTGCTGCTCACCGCGTTCGCGCTCTCGTTCACCGTGGTCGCGTTGCTCCACCGCCGCGTGCGCCAGACCAACCAGCTGCTGACCCACAGCAACGAGCTGCTGAAGGTGCAGAGCGAGCGCGATCCGCTCACCGGCCTGGCCAACCGCCGCCACTTTCAGGCCGCGATGCGACGCCTGGCGGAAGACGGCAAGCTCAGCGGCACCGTCTACCTGATCGACATCGATCACTTCAAGCACATCAACGACCGCCACGGCCACGGCACCGGCGATGCGGTGCTGGTCGAGGTGGCGCGCCGCCTGCGCGAAACCCTGCGCGAGCCCGACCTGATCGTGCGCTGGGGCGGCGAGGAGTTCCTGATCGTCGTGCAGGCACTCGCACCGGACCAGGTCGACGCGCTCGCGCAGCGCATGCTGGGTGTGCTCGACCGCACGCCGATCGTCGCCAACGCGCAGCGCATCGCGGTGACGGTATCGATCGGGTTCGCGACCTTCCCGATCGGCCCGGGCCGGCTGCGCGTGTCGTGGGAGCGCGCGATCAACCTCGTCGACACCGCCCTGTACCTCGCCAAGGCGCACGGCCGCAACCGCGCCTACGGCGTCGGCCTGCTGCAGGCGCACGACGAAGCGCAGCTGGAGGCGATCACGCGTTCGCTCGAAGCGGCCTGGCGCGACGGGCAGGTCACGCTGACGTTGCTGCAGGGCCGCGCGGCGCTGGCGGTGGCGGCATGAAGTTGCGGTCATTCATCTGCGGCGCGCTGCGCGCTTCTGTGCGCGCTTCTGTGCGCGCGTCTGTGCTCGCGCCCTTGCTCGCGAGCTTGCTCGCGGCATTGCCCGCGGCGTTGCCGACGAACGCGGCGGCCGAGCCCGCGCCGTATCGCCCGGACGCGCTCGCCGTTCAGGTCGACGTGCTGGTCCACCAGGGCTTCGAGCACCCGGACCAAGCCCTGCTCGCACTGCGCCTGATGCCGCTCGCACGCACCGGCTCGGCCGACCAGCAACGCATGCTGCTGCTGGCGATCGGCATCGTCGAAGCGCAATCCGGCGGCGCGGCGCGGGCCGGCGCGACCGCCGAAAAGCTGCTCGCACTCGCGCCCGACGACCCGACCGTCCGCGCGGTCGCATCCTCGAACCTGGTGCGCGCACTGGTTGCCGAAAACGCGGGCCAGCTCGACGTGGCGGCAGCGCTCGCGCAATCGGCGCTGTCGGCTTTTCATGCCGGCTGCCCGGGCGGGCCCGCCAGCACCGCCGAAGCACCGTCGTGCCTTTACCGCGCGGCCTGGCGTGCGTTGCAGATCCTCGAACGCCGTGCCGCCAGCCAGGGCCTTTCGGTGACCGCGGCCGCGCACGCGCAAAGCGCGCTGGTGCTGGCCGAGTGGGCCGGCGACGCGCGCCGCCGCAGCGCCAACCTGAGCTCGCTCGCGCTGCACGCGAGCGGGCGCGGCGAGCGCGAGCTAGCCCAGCGCCTGGTCGCGCAAGCGCGCCAACTGGCCGCACAGACCGATGACCCGACCGTGCAGGCGGGCGTCAGCGACACCGAAGCGCGGCTCGCCAAGGCGCAGGGCGATCCGCAAGGCGCGCTGCGCTTCTACGACGAGGCCTTGGCGATGGCGGCGCTCGGCCAGGCACCGCGGCTCGAAGCGCTGCTGCTGAACAACCTGAGCGACACCTACGCAAGCCTGAAGCGCCCGGCCGATGCACTGCGCGCCGCCGACCGCGCGCTCGTGATCGTGCGCCGCCACAACGACCTGCGCACCGAGCGCGTGTTGATCATCAACGCCGGCATCGCGAAGATCGGCCTCGGCCGCATCGCCGAAGGCAAACTCGATCTCGTGCGCGTGTTCGAGCTCTGGCAGCAAAGTGGCGAGACCGGCCGCCAGGTCGCCACGTTGCTCGAGTTCGGCGAAGCCCTCGCGGCCGCCGGTGACGCGCCCGGTGCGCTCGATCTCTACCACCGCGAGCGCGCACTGAGCGCCGAGATGATGCGGGCGAACCGCAAGGTCGCACTGAAAGAACTGCAGACCCGCTTCGAGGCCGACGCGCGCCAGCGCGACATCGAACTGCTCGGCCGCGACAACGCCCTGAAAACCGCAGCGATCGCGAACCGCGACCTGCTGCAGCGCATCTGGTGGCTGCTGGCCGCGGTGATGGGGCTGGCGGTCGTGCTCGCAGCCATCCTGTACCGCCGCGTGCGCGAGACGCACCAGAAGCTCGAAGCCAGCCACGTGCAACTGCGGGCGCAGAGCGAGCGCGACCCGCTCACCAACCTCGCGAACCGCCGGCACTTTCAGGCGGTGATGTCGACGCTGTGCGCCGACGGCGGTTTCGAAGGTGCGCTGCTGCTGGTCGACATCGATCACTTCAAGCAGGTCAACGACGTGCACGGCCACGCGGCCGGCGACCAAGTGCTGGTCGAGGTGGCGCGACGCCTGAACGAAGCGGTGCGCGCCGACGACCTGGTGGTGCGCTGGGGCGGCGAGGAGTTCCTGATCCTCGCGCCGCGCGCTGCCAACGAGCAAGCCGAGCAGATGGCCGCGCGCGTGCTGCGCATCCTCGGCCAGACGCCGATCGTGGTCGGCAACGACAACGGCAACGGCAGCGGGGCCGCTTCGGGTGGCCACGCACTGCGCGTCACGGCGTCGATCGGCTACGGGCGCTTTCCGCTGCCGCCGTATGGCATCGAGGTGCCGTGGGAGCAGGCGGTGAACCTGGCCGACATGGCGCTCTACACCGCGAAGAACCAGGGCCGCAACCGGGCGGTCGGCATCACCTCGTCGACGGCCGCGACGCGCACGGCGCTGCAGGAGGTCGAGGCCGATTTCGACCGCGCCCGGCACGAAGGGCGGGTCACGCTGCTGCAGACGGCCGGCCCGTAACCGCGCGACAACGTGCGCGCGGCCTGACTGATTTACTCCCTCGCCCCTCCGGCGAGAGGGAGCTCAATCAAACGCCTTCGGCCGCCTTCTGCGCACGCGCCGCAGCCGCGGCGCGCAAGGCCTTGAGCTTCTCGCGCGGGTCTTCTTTGGCGGTGACTTCACCCAGCTTCATTTCCGCGACGAAGCGGCTCGGCACGCCAGCGATGAACTCGCGCCCGCGCTTGCGGCGGCGCAACACGCTGACGCCGAGCGTGCTGCGCGCGCGCGTGATGCCGACGTACATCAAGCGGCGTTCTTCTTCGAGCCGCTCGGCCGTCATGTCGTCGCCGTCACTGGCGCCACTCACGAATGGCAGCAGGCCTTCGTTGACACTGGCGAGCACGACGTGCGGCCACTCCAGGCCCTTGGCGGCGTGCAGCGTCGACAGCGTGACCACGTTTTGGTCATCGCCACGCTCGGCCAGGCTGATGATCACCGAGATCGTCTGCGCAACCTCGAGCACGCTCTTCTTCTCGCTCTCCACGCGCCCTTCGCCAAACGAAGAGCCGCCGTCGTTCTCGATCTGGCCGCCGCAGCGCTTGGCGATCCAGTCGACGAAGTCGAGCACGTTGCTCCAGCGCGCGGCAGCGAGCTTCTCGCTGTCTTCGCCGTCGTGCAGGTGCTTCTCATAGTCGAGGTCTTTGAGCCAGCCGGTCAACAGCACCTTGGCATCTTCCGAGCCGGTCGTCTGCCGCGCGCGGTACTCGAAATCGTTGACGTAGCGGCCGAACTCGTGCAACGAGCCGAGCGCGCGGCCACTGAGCACCGAACCCAGACTCTCGGCGAACAACGCCTCGTACAGGCTCGTCTTCCACCTGGCCGAGAACTCGCCGAGGCTGGCCAACGTTTGATGGCCGATGCCGCGTTTGGGTGTCGTCACCGCGCGCAAGAACGCCGGGTCGTCGTCGTTGTTGACGATCAGCCGCAGCCAGGCGCACAGGTCCTTGATCTCGGCGCGGTCGAAGAAGCTCTGGCCGCCCGAGACCTTGTACGGAATGTTCGCCTTGCGCAGCGCCTTCTCGAACACGCGCGCCTGGTGGTTGGCGCGGTAGAGCACCGCGAAGTCGCGGAACTCGACCGCGCTGACGCCGGTCGGCGAGGCCGACGACGCACCGGCGACCGTGCCAGCCTGCAGCGCCTGGAACCGCGTGACGACCCGCTCGGCCTCGTGCTCCTCGTTGTCGCACTCGATCACGCGCACCGGCTCGCCGTCACCGAACGCGCTCCACAACTTCTTCTCGAACAGCTTCGGGTTGTTGCCGATCACCATGTTGGCGGCGCGCAGGATGTTGCCCGTCGAGCGGTAGTTCTGCTCCAGCGCGATGACCTTGAGGGTCGGGTACTCCTGTGGCAGGCGCTTCAGGTTGTCGATGGTCGCGCCGCGCCAGCCGTAGATGCTCTGGTCGTCGTCGCCGACCGCGGTGAACATCGCGCGCCGGCCCGGATCCGAATGATCGGTGAGCGATTTCAGCATCTCGTACTGGATCGCGTTGGTGTCCTGGTACTCGTCGACGAGCACGTAGCGCAGCGTGTCCTGCCACTTCGCGCGCACCTCGGCATCGCGCAGCAGCAGCTTGTGAGGCAGGCCGATCAGGTCGTCGAAGTCGACGGCTTGGTATGCGGCGAGCCGCTCTTCGTAGCGCTGCATCACGCGCTGCGCGACCTGCTCGTCGGCGTCGGCCGGCTCGACGGTGGCGCTGTGCTTGCCCTCGCTCTTCCAGGCGCTGATGGTCCATTGCCAGCGGCGTGCGAGCGCGTTGTCGGTGCTCGCGCCGGCTTCTTTCAGGATGCCGAGCACGTCGTCGCTGTCGAGGATGCTGAACTGTTCTTTGAGCCCGACCTTCTCGTACTCGGCGCGCAGGATGCGCACGCCGAGCGAGTGGAAGGTGCTGATGACCAGGTGCTTGGCCGCGCGCGGGCCGACCAGCGCCTTCGCGCGTTCGCGCATCTCCTGCGCGGCCTTGTTGGTGAACGTGATCGCCGCGATCTGGCCCGGCGCGTAGCCCGCCTGCAGCAGCCGCGCGATCTTGTGCGTGATGACGCGCGTCTTGCCTGAACCCGCGCCTGCGAGCACGAGGCAGGGGCCGCTCAAGTGGTGCACCGCTTCGAGCTGCGCGGGGTTCAGGGAGTCGGGGGCGGAGGACACGAGGCGGGGCGGGCGGGGCAGCGGCGCATGATAGCGGCCGACGCCTCATGCACGCCCGCGGGCAAATGTCACGCCGCAGTGCACGCCGCGAGACGAAGCGACGGCATGCAGGCGACATGCACCCCGTTTGTGCGATCTGGGGGCATCCCTCCCTGCGTCGCCCGTCGATTTGCGCGGGATACTCGCGGCCAGCCCGCACCGCAGCGCGGGCGGCGCGTCGACCCGACGCGGCCGGTGTGTCGCTGCACCACTCGACGGAACATGTCATGGTGAAACTACAAGGCCTTCGCAACGCTTTCATGTCGAGCATCGGCTTGCGCCCCGTGCCGGCCGACTTGGGCGCGCTGCGCGAACTGTGCCTCACGCTGCTCGTCGACGTGCCGGCCTTCGACCGCCAGACGATGCTCGAACGGCTCGAGCGTCTGCGCCGCAGCGATGACGTGTGGCACCTGCGCGGCGCGTTGTTCGACACCATCTCGCGGGTCCACGGCGAAAGCATCGCACGGACCCGAATCGCCCAACTCGACGCGCGGCTTCGATAGGCCTCGGCGCACGCATCGTCAAACACAAAGAAGCCGCCGGGCTTTCGCCGAGCGGCTTCTGGCGGTCGAGGCGAGGCGCCGTGCTTACTTGCCGCGCAACTTGCGGATCGCTGCGATTTGCGCTGCCATCGCCGCGAACTCGCCTTGCGCTTTCGCGAAGTCGATGTCGCTCTTGGCGTTCTTCATCGCGTCTTCGGCCAGCCGCTTGGCCTCGGACGCCTTGGCCTCGTCGAGGTCGTGGCCGCGGATCGCGGTGTCGGCGAGCACCGTCACCGTGCCCGGTTGCACTTCGAGAATGCCGCCGGCGACGAACACGAATTCTTCTTCGCCGTTGTCGGCACGCTCTATGCGCACCGCGCCCGGCTTGATGCGGGTGATCAGCGGCGTGTGGCGCGGCAAGATGCCGAGCTCGCCGCTTTCGCCCGGCAGCGCGACGAACTTCGCCTCGCCTTCGAAGATGCTGCCTTCGGCGGAGACGACGCTCACTTTGAGGGTTGCCATCGGTGGGGTCCTTTGTCGGATCAGTTGATCTTCTTGGCCTTATCGATCGCCTCGTCGATCGAGCCGACCATGTAGAAGGCCTGCTCCGGCAGCGAATCGCACTCGCCGGCAACGATCATCTTGAAGCCGCGGATGGTTTCTTTCAGCGGCACGTACTTGCCCGGCGAGCCGGTGAACACTTCGGCCACGTGGAACGGCTGGCTCAGGAAGCGTTGGATCTTGCGGGCGCG
>JANMWQ010000240.1:0-1770 GCA_031394085.1 Rhizobacter sp.
GCGGCTGTCCCACCACGGCATGCTGATCGCGATCCCGTTCGATTTGGTCGCGACCGTCAGGTGTTTGCGGGCGCGCGACTGCGCGAGCTCGAACGCGTACTTCATCACGCGGTCGGTGCCGTGCCGAGAGTAGACCGACTCCTGGATCACGATCTCGCGCTCGGTGCCGGCGTACATCGTGCCGCCGAGGTTGGTGTACTCGCCTTCGGTGTTCTCGCGCACGACGACGAAGTCGATGTCGCCAGGCCGGCGCGGCACGCCTTGTCTATCGACCAGCGGGCACGGCACGCCCTCGAACAGGCGCACCGGCCGCAGGTTGATGTACTGGTCGAACTCGCGCCGGAACTTCAGCAGCGAGCCCCACAGCGAGACGTGGTCGGGCACGGTGGCCGGCCAGCCGACGGCGCCGAACAGCAGCGCGTCCATGCCCTGCAATTGCGACTTCCAGTCGTCCGGCATCATCTGGCCGGTGGCGGTGTAGTGATCGCAACTCGCCCACGTGATCGGCGTGAGTTCGAGCGCGATGCCGAAGCGCCTGGCCGCAGCATCGAGCACACGCAGGCCTTCGGGCATCACCTCTTTGCCGATGCCGTCACCGGGAATGACAGCGATTTTGAAGGTCTGGTTCATGTGGCGCTCCCGGTTCGACATCGAGCGTCGATCGTATCGCCTCACTGGCGCGTGACAGGCCTTCGTGCGCACAATCGCCGCTCGACAGCCGGCAACAGGAGGCGATGGGATGACGAGCAGTTCGACCAACCCGAAGCGGCGCACCACGGTGCGCATCGGCGGTGCCTCCGGTTTCTGGGGCGACACCGCGCTCGCGGTGCCGCAACTGCTCGCCGGCGGCGAAGTCGACTACCTGGTGTTCGACTATCTGGCCGAAGTCACGATGTCGATCCTCGCAGCACAGCGTGCGAAGGATGCATCGACCGGCTACGCAATCGATTTCGTCCAGATCATGATGCGCGAGGCGCTGCCGCAGCTGCAGGCACAGCGCGTCCGCGTGGTCGCGAACGCCGGCGGCGTGAACCCGCTGGCCTGCCGCGACGCGTTGCTCGAGCTCGCCTCGGAGCTGGGCATCACGCTGCGCGTGGGCGTGGTCCTCGGTGATGACCTGCTTGCCCGCAGCGCCGAGCTGCGCGCCGCCGGCGATACCGGAATCCGCGAGATGTTCAGCGGCGCGCCCCTCCCGCAGCGGGTGGCGAGCATCAACGCCTACCTCGGCGCGCTGCCGATCGCGCGTGCGCTCGACGCCGGTTGCGACGTGGTGATCACCGGCCGCTGTGTCGATTCGGCCGTCACGTTGGGCGTGCTGGTGCACGAGTTCGGCTGGGCCGACGACGCCTACGACCTCCTCGCACAAGGCACGCTCGCCGGTCACCTGATCGAATGCGGCGCGCAATGCACCGGCGGCCTGTTCACCGACTGGGAGAGCGTGCCCGACTGGGAGAACATCGGCTTTCCTATCGTCGAGGCCGATGCCGACGGCAGCTTTGTCATCACCAAGTCGCCCGGCACCGGCGGGCTCGTCACGCCGGCGACCGTGGCCGAGCAGCTGCTCTACGAGATCGGCGACCCGCGCGCTTACCTCGTGCCCGATGTGAGCTGTGATTTCACGCAGGTTCGCATGGCGCCCGATGACGAACACCGCGGCGAAGATCGCGTGCGCGTGACCGGTGCGATCGGCCGCGCGCCGACCGCGAGCTACAAGGTCAGCGCGACCTTTGCCGACGGCTACCGCAACACCGGCTTTCTGACGATCGCCGG
>JANMWQ010000252.1:0-6724 GCA_031394085.1 Rhizobacter sp.
CTACCTGCGCGCGCTCGGTTTGGGCCTGAGCATCGGCGACGACCCGAAGCCGGCCGAGTTCCAGGCGATCGCGCACGCGACCAAAGACCGCCCCGACGCGATGCAGATCCACACGATGCTGCTGCGCTCGATGCAGCAGGCGATCTACACCGGCATCAACAGCGGCCACTTCGGCCTGGCGTACGAGGCTTACACGCACTTCACCAGCCCGATCCGGCGCTATCCCGATCTGTTGGTGCACCGCGTGATCAAGGCGCTGCTCGGCGGCAAGCGCTACCACCTCGTCACCGGCGCGAGCAACCCCGCGCCGAGCAACCGCAAAACGACCAAGCCGGCCCGCCAGGCCACGGCCGAAGAAGAGAAGTGGGAAGTCGCAGGCATTCACTGCAGCGTCAACGAACGCCGCGCCGACGAAGCCTCGCGCGATGTCGAGGCTTGGCTCAAGTGCCGCTACATGCGCGAGCACCTCGGCGAGGAATACGGCGGCACCGTCAGCTCGGTGACGAGCTTCGGGCTGTTCGTGCAACTCGACGGTCTCTATGTCGAAGGCCTGGTGCACATCACCGAGCTCGGCGGCGAGTACTACCGGTTCGACGAGGTTCGGCAGGAGTTGCGCGGCGAGCGCAGCGGCGTGCGCTACGCGGTCGGCTCGCGCGTGCGGGTGCAGGTCAGCCGCGTCGACCTCGATGGCCGCAAGATCGACTTTCGCATGGTGCGCGAGGGCGAAGACGACGCGACCCTGCTGCGCTCGAAGCGCGACAAGGCGAACGCGACCGCGGCTGGCGAGCTCGCCACCGTGAAGGAGACCGATCGTGCCGTGAAGGCCGTGACGAAGAAAATGGCGCAAAAGGCGCGCAGCGGTAGCGCTGGCGGTGCGACGCACCCGGTGCGAGCGGCCAAGCCGGCAGCCCGCACGGCGGGCGTGCGCAAATCGGGCGGGCGCGCCGCGGGCGGCAAGCCGTCGACGCGGCGTTGAACCCGCATTCAATCCAACAACCGAGACAACAACCGAGAAGACCGATGACGATTCGATTCGACGGCCGCGTGGCCATCGTGACCGGTGCCGGCGGCGGCCTCGGTCGGCAACATGCGCTGGCGCTGGCCGCGCGCGGCGCGAAGGTGGTGGTCAACGACCTGGGCGGAACACTCGACGGCAACGGCGGCACGCCCAAAGCCGCACAGGCGGTGGTCGACGAGATCCGTGCCGCCGGAGGCGAAGCCATCGCGAGCGGCGCGTCGGTGACCGATGCCGCCGCAGTGCAGGCCATGGTCGACGAGGCGATGAAGACCTGGGGCCGTGTCGACATCCTCGTCAACAACGCCGGCATCCTGCGCGACAAGAGCTTCACGAAGATGGCGCTCGACGACTTTCGTGTCGTGGTCGAAGTGCACCTGATGGGCGCGGTGAATTGCACCAAGGCCGTGTGGGACATCATGAAGGCCCAGAACCACGGCCGCATCGTGATGACGACCTCGTCGAGCGGCCTGTACGGCAACTTCGGCCAGTCGAACTACGGCGCCGCGAAGATGGCGCTGGTCGGCCTGATGCAAACGCTCTCGATCGAGGGCGCGAAGAACGACATCCGCGTCAACTGCCTTGCGCCGACCGCAGCCACGCGCATGACCGAAGACCTGATGCCCGAAGCGGTGCTGAACCTGCTGAAGGCCGAAGCCGTGACACCGGGTTTGCTCGCGCTGGTGGCCGACGACGCACCAACGCGTGTGATCCTGTGTGCCGGTGCCGGCGCGTTCGAGCGCGCGCACATCACGCTGACGCAAGGCGTGTTCATCGGCTTGCCCGACGATGCTGCCGAGCAAGTCGCAGCGAACTTGGGCGCCCTGTCGGATCGCGAGGGCGAGACCGTGCCCGAAAGCGGTACCGCGCAGGGCACGATCGAGATTGGCAAGGCAATGCGCGCGCTGACCTGAATCGCGATGCGGCCGTAGATCAGAGCGCGTAGAGCCGCTCGATCAAATCGCCGGCGCGCACCGCGCCTGAGGGCTGCGGCTCGGCCGCGGCGCCGTGTTCAGCGACCGCTTGCCGCGCCACGACGAACGCGGCAGCGGCTTCGTCACCCGACGGCTGCTGCGTCCAGCGCCCGCCCAGCCATCCCGCGAGCACATCGCCGGTGCCGGCGGTCGCCAGCGCCGCGTTGCCGGTGCTGTTGATGCGCGGGGTTTGGCCGTGCGCAGCGATCACGCTGCCCGAGCCTTTGAGTATGACCACGCAGGCGAAGCGATCGGCCAGTGCTTGCGCTGCGTGCAGGCGATCGGCTTGCACCTCGGCGCTCGTGCACGCGAGCAGGCGCGCGGCTTCGAGCGGGTGCGGTGTCAGCACCGTTGCGATACGGTGCGCGGCGCGAGCGCGCAGCAGCGCGGCGAGCGACGTGTCGGCGGCGAGTGCGTTCAACGCGTCGGCGTCGAGCACGAGCCGTCGCGCCGTGCTCAGAAGTCTCGGCAGCGTCGCGCGCACGGCGTCGCCGCCGCCGCATCCGCAGACGACCGTCGTGCGCGCGAGTGTTTCGGCGGCGGCATGAACCCAGTCGTCGCGAAACATCAGCTCGGGGCGGATCGGGTCGAGGCGCGGCGTCGAGGCGGCGCGATCGAGCAGATCGACGTGGACGCGCCCTGCGCCGGCCGCATGCGCAGCACGCGCGGCCAGCAGCGCCGCGCCGGTCATGCCATGCGCGCCGCCGACCACGGCCACATCGCCGAAGCTGCCCTTGTGCTGCGCGTGGCGCCGGGTCGACACGCCAGCACGGCCCGAGAGCCAGGCCGCGGGCGACTCCGCCGCGGTGGTGTCGACGCCGAGCGCATCAAGCCACACCGCACCCGTGTGGTCGCGGCCGGCGCCGGTGAACAAGCCGGGCTTGAGCGTGAGCATGGCCAACGTGTGCGAGGCGGTGACGCAATCTGCACCCATCGGTTGGCCGGTGGTGGCGTTCAGGCCGGAGGGCAGGTCGATTGCGAGCACCGGGCAGGTCGACGCGTTCAGTGCGCGGATGCACTCGGCGATCGCGTCGGCAGGCGCACGGCTCGCGCCGACGCCGAGCAGCGCGTCGATTGCCAGTTGCGGCGGTTCGGCCGGCGAGGTGGCCGACCCGATGCGCGCGCCGGCAGCCAGCGCACGCGTCAGCGCGTCGGCGGCGTCCGTCGGCAGCCGTGCGCGGTCGGCGAGCAACGAGACCTCGACCTCCTTGCCGCAGCGCAGGAGGTGCACGGCGGCCTCCAGCCCGTCGCCGCCGTTGTTGCCCGGCCCCGCGGCGATCCAAAAGCGCTGCGCGTGCGGCGCGATCGCGAGCGCGAGTCGTGCGACCGCTTCGCCCGCGCGGCGCATCAGCGCGTGCGGTGGCAGCGATGCGCTGGCCCGCTGCTCGAGCGCCCGCGTCTGCGCGGCATCGCGCAATGCGAGTTCGATCGTGATCGGCAGGACGGGTCGCATCGAATTCATCCCCGCAGTCGCTCCACACCCAGGCCTTCGATGTCGATGGCGGGTGTGCGGCCCGCGACCCCGTCGGCAATCAAGCGTGCCGAGCCGCACGACATCGCCCAGCCGCTCGACCCATGCCCGAGGTTGAGCCACACGCCCTCGATGCCGCTGCGGCCGATGACCGGCGGGCCGTCTGGCAACATCGGCCGCGCGCCTTTCCAGACCTGCGCCTGGCTCAGCCGCGCGCTGCCGGGGAACCAGTCGTGCAGCACGTTGTAGAGCGTCTCGATCGCCTTCGGGTCGTGGCGCGTGGGCGAGCCGCCGATCTCGACGCCGCCGGCCACGCGAAGGCGCGCGCCGAGGCGGCTGATCGTGACCTTGTGGCGATCGTCCATCACGGCCGAGCGCGGGCCGATGTCGCCGTGCGCGTCGAGCCGGCGCAGTGGCGCGGTAATCGAGTAACCGTACACGGCCAGCATCGGCAGCTTCAGGCCGTGCGGGCGCAGCAGCGGTGCGCAATCGAGCGCCGCGCAGACGACGACCGCATCGAAGCCTTCGGTGACCGGCCGCATCGGCATCGGCTGCGTATCTTGCGCGTCGTTCGGCGTGCCCTCGGCAGTCACATTCATCAGGACCGTCGACTCCTCGGGCGGCGAATACATGTGGATCAGCTGCGGCACACGTCCAACGATGATCCGCTGCACCTGCGTGTGAAAGCGAAAGCGCACGCCCATGCGCTGGGCCTCGCCGCGCAACAACGTCGCGAACTGGCGGCAATTGCCGACCTCGTCGTCGGGCAGGTAGACGCCGCCGTGCAGCGGCGTTTCGTCCGAGAGGCCGGGCTCGACGGCACGGCATTGCGCAGCGTCGAGCACCTCGAATCGCGCATTCGATTCGGCCAACGACGCGAGGCCGGGCTGCAGCATCGCGTGCTCCTTGGCCGTGCGCAGCAGCACCAGGTGGCCTTCGCTGCGCTCGTAGTCCAGCTTCAGCTCGCGCGTCAGCCGATGCAGCCGCTCGCGGCTGAAGGATGCGAGGCGCTGCATCCGCAATCGGTTCGCCTGGTAGGTGCGCAGATTGCACGCGCGCCACCAGCGCCACATCCACGCGATCTCGCCGGTGCTCAGGCTCGCATTCACGCGCACCGGCGCATGCCGGCCCAGCAGGCGCGAGACCACCTTTTTCGGCATGCCAGGCGCGGCCCACGGCACGGCATGGGCGGGTGAGACCACGCCGGCGTTCGCAAAACTCGCCTCTGAAGCGACGCTGCCGCGGCGCTCGAACACCGTCACCTCGTGGCCGTCGGCAGCGAGCTCGTAGGCCGTGGTCACGCCGATGATGCCGGCACCGATCACGGCGACCTTCACGCGGTGACTTTCGCCATTGCGGCTTCGATCGCCAGCGATGCGTCGAGCACGGCGTCGTCGCGGAGCGCACCGCTCCAGACCATCAGGCCCACCGGCATCTCGCCCGGCGCGTGGCACGGCAGCGAGAGCGCACAGCCGTCGAGCATGTTGACGAGCGACGGGTTGCGCAGCAGCAACGCGTTGGTCGCGAAGAAGGCGTCGTCGCTGGCGATCAACGGTGCGATCGGTGGCGCGACGATCGGCACCGTCGCACTCAGCATCGCGTCGAAACCGGTCATCGCGGCGTCGACCTTTGCGATCCACGCGCGGCGGGCTTGCAGCAAATCGATGTAGTCGGCAGCGCTCATCGCCGCACCGCGGCGGATGCGCATCGCCACGCGCGGGTCGTATTCGGCCTCGCGCGCGGCGAGCAGGTGCCGATGCCAGGCCCAGGCCTCGGGCGGCGAAAAGCTGGCCGGCACGTCGGCAAGCGCGGGCAAGGCGATCTCGACGATTTGAGCGCCCGCTGCGCGGAGTGTCGAGAGGGCGCGATCGAAGGCGCGCGTGACCGCGGTGTCGAGCGCGTCTCGCATGACTGTGGCGGGCACCGCGAGCCGCAGTGAGGCGATCGGCTTGCCGGCGAGTGCCACTCGTCGGTCCGCGAGCACTGCGTGCAGCAACACCGCGTCGCGCACCGAACGTGTGATGGCGCAGGCGGTGTCGAGCGTGGACGAGAGCGGGATCGCGCCCTCGGTCGGCGTGAGGCGCGCGGTGTTCTTGAAGCCGACCAGCCCTTGCAGCGCGGCGGGAATGCGGATCGAGCCGCCGGTGTCGGATCCGAGCGCGGCCCATGCGGCGCCGGTCGCGACCGAGACGGCGCCGCCGGAGGTCGACCCGCCGGGGATGCGCGGTTCGTCATCGAGCCGGGTGGTGGCCGGGTTCGCGGGGGTGCCGAAATGCGGGTTGATGCCGACGCCGGAGAAGGCGAACTCGGACATGTTGGTGCGGCCCACGAACGCCGCGCCGGCGCGGCGCAAGCGAGCGACGGCTGGGCAGTCCGCGGCCGCAGGCGGGTTCGTCGCGAGCACGGTCGAGCCTGCCGCGGTCACTTCGCCTCGCACGTCGAACAAGTCCTTCACGCTGACCGCCAGGCCGGCGAGCGGCGCAACCGACTCGCCGGCCGCGCGCCGGGCGTCGACCGCACGAGCCGCGTTGGCAGCCGCCTCGAACGAGGTGCTGATAAAGGTGTGCCGATTCGCCGCGGATCGGGCTGATCCGATGCACGCATCGAGGCGTGCAGTGGCAGTGGAGTGCGATCGCGAGCCGGTCAGGTCAGGGGTCATGGGGATGCTAGAATCGAGCGGCTAGGCTGGGCACGACTTTGTGTCGTACCACCAAGTAAATCGCGAACCGGCTATCGAAAGGTGTCGTGATCACTGCCTTTTAGACGACAGTCTTTGAGACAAGAAGTGCATCACGATTCAAGCCGGATTCTAGAACCAACCTTTGGAGTCCCCATGACTGTCACCATGCGTGAAATGCTGGAAGCCGGTGTCCACTTCGGTCACCAAACCCGCTTCTGGAACCCCAAGATGGCCCCGTACATCTACGGCCATCGCAACAAGATCCACATCATCAACCTCGAGAAGACGCAGCCGCTCTTCAACGATGCGATGAAGTTCATTCGCCAGATCGCCGCCAAGCGCGGCACGATCCTGATGATCGGCACGAAGCGCCAGGCGCGTGAGGTGATCGCGCTCGAGGCCAAGCGTGCCGGCATGCCCTTCGTCGATCAGCGCTGGCTCGGCGGCATGATGACCAACTTCAAGACCGTCAAGGGTTCGTTGAAGAAGCTCAAGGACATGAAGGCGCAGGTCGAGGCCGGCACCGAGATCCGGATCAAGAAAGAAGCGCTGATGTTCGAGCGCGAAATGATCAAGCTCGAAAA
>JANMWQ010000264.1:0-2570 GCA_031394085.1 Rhizobacter sp.
CATCGGCTACGACAACACCGAGTACGGCATCGACTACAAGGGCTGCGCGGTGATGGTCTGCTACGACAAGCAGAGCAACGACATCGCGCAGGGCGTCGACCACGCGAGCGACGACCACCTCAACATCGGCGCCGGCGACCAAGGCCTGATGTTCGGCTACGCCTGCGACGAAACCCCCGAGCTGATGCCTGCGCCGATCTACTACGCGCACCGCCTCGTCGAGCGCCAGGCGCAATTGCGCAAAGACGGCCGCCTGCCGTTCCTGCGCCCCGACGCCAAGAGCCAGGTCACGATGCGCTACGTCGACGGCAAGCCGCATTCGATCGACACCGTGGTGCTCTCGACCCAGCATCACCCCGACCAGAGCGAGACGCCGACGAAGATGAAGGCCTCGTTCGTCGAGGCCATCATCGAAGAAATCATCAAGCCGGTGCTGCCCAAAGAGTGGCTGAAAGACACCAAGTTCCTGATCAACCCGACCGGCCGCTTCGTCATCGGCGGCCCGCAGGGTGACTGCGGGCTGACCGGCCGCAAGATCATCGTCGACACCTACGGCGGCGCCTGCCCACACGGCGGTGGCGCGTTCTCGGGCAAGGACCCGAGCAAGGTCGACCGCTCGGCCGCGTACGCGGCGCGCTATGTCGCGAAGAACATCGTCGCGGCCGGCCTGGCGCGCCAGTGCCAGATTCAAGTGGCCTACGCGATCGGCGTGGCGCGGCCGATGAACGTCACGGTCTACACCGAAGGCACCGGCGTGATGCCCGACGACAAGCTCTCGGCGCTGGTGCAAGAGCACTTCGACCTGCGCCCCAAGGGCATCATCCAGATGCTCGATCTGCTGCGCCCGATCTACGAGAAGACGGCGGCCTACGGCCACTTCGGCCGCGAGGAGCCGGAGTTCTCGTGGGAGCGAACCGACAAGGTGAACACGCTGCGTGCAGCGGCCGGGCTGTAAGCCCAAGAAGCGAAGGCCGCGGACCGAACGGGCGGCTTCAGCTGTCCATATTTACTTTTTGCGCTCATAACGCGTTCATAACGTCGGTCCTCCTACAGTGGTTTTGTTCAACCACTTCAGGAGGATCGTCCATGACACCGAACCGCATTCACGCCTGCGTGGCAGCCGCCGCACTTCTCGCGGGCGGCGCGGCCCACGCCCAGCTCGTCTTCTCCAGCGACTTCGACGCCAGCATCCCCACCGACGTGAACGCCGGCATCGCGTTCCTGACCGGTGTGCAGGGCTACGCCGGCCTCGGCCAGGCGGGGAACCAATTCGGCGGGCAGTTCCTGCGCAGCGCCACGGCCAACAAAGTGACGCTGACGTTGAACGGCCTGCCGACGCATGACGCGCTCAGCGTGCAGTTTTTGTTCGCCGCGATCGATTCGCTCGACGGCACCGGCAGCTTCCCGTCGGGTGACTTTTTCCGCATCGACATCGACGGCGCCAACCGCTTCCGCGAGTCGTTCGCGAACGCCGACGATTCGCAGATTCAGTCGTACATGCCGCCGGCCGGCGTCGAGCTCGCGCGCAAGGTCGATCTCGGCTTCGGCGGCCCGGGCGGCTACTACCGCGACAGCGCCTACGACCTCGGCGCCGACCCGCGCTTCCAGCAGTTCGCGCACAGCGGAGCGAACGTGACGATCGAGTTCTGGATGGAAGGCGCGGGCCTGCAGTCGCTCGACGACGAATCGTGGGCGATGGACAACCTGCGCGTCACCGCATTCAACGCGACCACGCCGCCGGTGCCCGAGCCCTCGACCTACGCGCTGATGTTCGGCGGGCTGACCGCGATGGCCTGGCTGGCGCGCCGCCGCAAATCACACTGAGCGGTGTGGCGCATCACGGCGCCTTCGTGCATTGCCGGTCGATGTACTGCAGCGCATCCGGCAGCGCATCGCGGAAGGTCATCCACTCATGGTCGCCGTCGATCACGCGCAACTCGGCGAGCCGGGGCTGGATCTTCAGGAGCCGCCAGTGCAAGTTCGCCGCCATCCCCGCGATGCCGAGGAAATCATGGTCGCCGGAGACGATCCACATCGGCACTTTTTGCGGCGCCTGCACGTACTTGTCGAGGTGGGCCGGGTAGTTCAGCGCCTTCCAGGTGTCGGCATCGAACTTGCCGTCGCGCATGAACTGCGCTGCGCGCCGCGCGGCCGAGGTTTCGGGCGGCAGCGGGTCGTAGATCGCCGGGCTGATGATGCCGGCGGCGCAAAATTTCGCCGGGTAGCGCAGCGACAGGTTCAGCGCGCCGTAGCCGCCCATCGAGAGGCCCGCGATGGCGCGGTTGTTGCGCTCGGTCGAGACCTTGTACTTCGCTTCGACGTACGGCAGCAGTTCGGTCATCACCGCGGTCTCGGCCTTCTCGGAAGCGCCGTCGGCCCACCATGACGCCGGGCCGGTGGTCGGCATCACCGCGATCATCGGGCGGATCAGGCCGCGCTTGATCAGGCCGTCGAACGTCTCGACCGCGCCGCCCTTGCGCGCCCACTCGTGCTCGTCGCCGCCAGCACCGTGCAGCAGGTAGACGACCGGGTAGCGCGTGGTCGATTCCTTGTAGCCGTCGGGCAGGTAG
>JANMWQ010000275.1:0-4380 GCA_031394085.1 Rhizobacter sp.
CGGGCAGCGCCGCGCTGTACGAGTTGCCCTGGTACATCGTGATCGGCAACCCGGCGGCGGGCAAGAGCACGGCGGTGGTGAAGTCGGGCCTCAAGTTTCCGTTCGCCGACAAGGCCGGCAGCGTGGTGCAGGGCATCGGCGGCACGCGCAACTGCGATTGGTTTTTCACGACCGAAGGCATCCTGCTCGACACCGCCGGGCGCTATGCGGTGCACGAAGAAGACCGCTCCGAATGGATCGGGTTTTTGGGCCAGTTGAAGCGGCAACGACCACGCGCACCGATCAACGGCATCCTGATCGCGGCGAGCTTGGCCGAACTCGCGCAGTCCAAGCCCGAGGCGGCGATCCAGCTGGCCAAGAACCTGCGCCAGCGCGTGCAGGAGCTGACCGAAACGCTCGAGGTCTTCGCGCCGGTGTACCTGGTGTTCACCAAGGCCGATCTGATCGCCGGGTTCACCGAGTTCTTCGAAGACCGTGACCGCGCCGAGCGCGAGAAGGTCTGGGGCGCGACGCTGAGTTACGACCCTGCGGCCAAGGTCGATGCGGTGGGTGAATTCGATCGCCACTTCGATGAGCTTTTCGACGGGCTGCGAGAAATGTCGGTCGCGCGCATGTCGCTCAATCGAGGGCAGTCGTTGCCCCCGGGCGTATTGACATTTCCGCTCGAGTTCGCGGCGCTCAAGCCAGCGCTGCGCGCGTTCGTCGCGACCTTGTTCGAAGACAACCCGTACCAGTTCCCGCCGGTGTTCCGCGGCTTCTACTTCACGAGCGCGCTGCAGGAAGGCGCGGCCAGCAGCCGCGCGAGCGAGCACGTAGCACGCCAGTTCGCGCTGAACGACAAGCCCGAGCACACGGTGGCGATGGTGTCCGCCGACAACGGGTTTTTCTTGAAGGAGCTGTTCTCGAAGGTCATCTTCGCCGACCGCAATCTCGTCAAGCAGTACATGAGCCGCGCCAAGCTGCGCGCGCGCTCGCTGACCTTCGGCCTCGCGGTGGCGGCGCTGGCACTCGCACTCGGCGGCTGGACCTGGGCCTACCTCGGCAACCGCCAACTCGTCGCGAACGTGCAAGCCGACCTCGACAGCGTCGTGCGCATGCAGCGCGACCGCACCGATCTCGCATCGCGCCTGAAAGCGCTCGAAGTGCTGCAAGACCGCATCGAGCAGCTCGAGGGCTATCGCAGCGACCGGCCGGTGGCAATCTCGCTCGGGCTGTACCAGGGTGAGGCGATCGAGACCAAGCTGCGGCAAGAGTATTTCGCCGGCGTCAAGCAGATCATGCTGCAGCCGGTGGCGCAAGCGATCGAGGGATTTTTGAGCGAAGTGAACCAAAGCGCCGCGCAGTTGCAGCCGATGACGCGTGCGCCCGATTCGGCCGCGACGCCGATGGCGAGTGCCGCCTCAGGCGCTGGCGCAACGGCCCCGCGCACGCAGTCGGCCGGCTTGTTCATCGAGGCCTCTCCGACCAACGTCGAAGACGCCTACAACGCGCTCAAGACCTACCTGATGCTCGGTGACCGCAGCCACCTCGAACCCGGCCACCTGACCGACCAACTCACGCGCTTCTGGCGCGGCTGGCTCGAGGCGAACCGCGGCGCGATGCCGCGCGACCAGATGATCCGCAGCGCCGAACGCATGATCGCGTTCACGATGGGCAACCTGCAAGACCCGGCATACCCGCTCATCAGCGACAACCTCAGCCTGGTCGACCAGACCCGCGAGAACCTGCGCCGCGTGGTGCGTGGCATGGCGGCGCGCGACCGCGTCTATGCCGAGGTGAAGGCGCGTGCGTCGACCCGCTTCCCGCAGATGACCGTGGCGCGGATCGTCGGCGAACTCGACCGCGACGTGGTCGGCGGCAGCTACGCCATTCCCGGCACGTTCACGCGCGAGGCGTGGGAAGGCTACGTCGACGGCGCCTTCAAAGATGCCGCGACCCGCGAGTTGCAAAGCGCCGACTGGGTGCTCAAGACCGCCGCTCGCGACGACCTCACGCTCGAAGGCAGCCCGGAGCAAATCCGCAAGGCGCTGACCGACCTGTACAAGGCCGAATACGTGAAGGAGTGGCAGCGTTTCATGCAGGGCATCTCGGTGGCCGAGTTCGGCAGCTTCGAGACCGCCGTGCTGCGCATGAACCGCTTGGGTGACCCGGCCCAGTCGCCGATCAAGAAGGTGATGCAGACTTTGTTTGACCAGACCTCCTGGGACAACCCCTCGCTGTTGAACGAGCGGCTCGGCAAGGCCAAGAGCGGATTCGTCGACTGGTTCAAGCAGACGATCCTGCGGCAGGCACCTTCAGGCGTCGAATTGAAGCTCGACCTCACGACCGGAAAGGCCGAGATCCCGATGGGCCCGATCGGCCGCGAGTTCGCCGTGGTGGCGCGGCTCATGCTGGCGCGCGACAACAGTCCGACGCAGATGGCGAGCTACCTCGATCAGCTTTCGAAGCTGCGCACCAAGTTCAACCAGATCAAGACCCAGGGTGACCCGGGCCCGGGCTCGCGACAGCTGATGGCTGCAACCTTGTCGTCGTCGGGCTCTGAGCTCGCCGATGCGTTGCGGTTCGTCGACGAGCAAATGATGGTCAACATGACCGATAGCGCGCGCGCCACGTTGCGGCCGTTGCTGGTGCGCCCGCTGATCCAGGCTTTCGCGGTCATCGTGGGCCCGACCGAGACCGAGATGAACCGGGTCTGGGCGGCGCAGGTGCAAGAGCCGTTTCGGGCGACGCTTTCGGCCAAGTACCCGTTCGACGCCAACTCGAAGCTCGAAGCCGGGCCGGCCGAGATCGCCAAGGTGTTCGGGCCGGACGGATCGGTCGCCAAGTTCACCAACGACGCGCTCGGCCCGCTGATCGTGCGTCGGGGCGATACGCTCGCACCGCGCACTTGGGCTGATGTCGGCGTGCGCTTGCGGCCCGACTTCATCGCTGGCTTTGCGACGTGGGTGGCACCACTCGAGGGCGGTGCGGCAGCGGCCCAATCCGGCGGCGGCAGTGGTGCGGCAGGCGGCGCGGCCGTGGCTTCGCAAACCGTGTTCCAGATCCTGCCGCAGGGCGCGCCCGGGCTGCTCGAATACACGATCGAGATCGATGGCCAGAAGCTGCGCTATCGCAACGCTGCGGCCACATGGGAGCAGTTCGTCTGGCCCAACGCGAACGGCGTACCGGGCGCCCGCATCAGCGCCGTCACCAACGACCAGCGCGTGGTGGAACTGGTCAACGAACCCGGACGCAATGCGCTCTCGAAGATGTTCGACTTGGCCAAGAGATCCAAGTTGCCCGATGGCGTGACAGAGCTCAGCTGGTCGAGTGGCGGCAGCACGGTCACGGTGCAACTTCGGGTCATCAGCAGTCCGGGTGCGCCTGCAGCGCCTTCTTCCGCGGGCGGTGGCCGGCCGGCCAATGCGCCCGCACCGGTGGGTGTGAGCGGGCTGCGCAGTGTGCAGTTGCCGCCGCTGGTCGCCGGCGTGGACACGACTGCGGCGGCGCCGGTCGCACCCGCAGCATCGGCAGTCGGAGCACGCAAGTGAGCAGGCCGGTGACGGTGCCCTTGGCGTACTTCGGCAAACTGCCGTCGCGCGGCGATTTCGTGCGCAGCACGAGCCAGCCCAGCTTGATTCAAGTGCTCGACCGGTGGTTGAGCCAGGGCATCGAGCTGATGTCGCTCGACCCGCGCTGGAAAGAAATCTACGACCGCGGCCACAAGGCGCATTTCGCATTTTTCTCGGCGAGCAGCCAGCGCGCGATCGCCGGCCATCTCGCTGCGAGCGCCGACAGTTCCGGTCGGCGCTTTCCGTTCGTCGTCGCGGGTAACTTCGAGGTTACCGGCTCGCTCGAGTTCGTGGCCCGCGCGCCGATGGCGCTGACCCGGCTCTGGACCCGTTTCGAGCAGGCCGCGCAAGGCGCCTGCGGCGCGGCCGACGCGACCTCGGTGCTCGCCGAGCTCGCGCAGGTCGAGATCGAACTCGACCTCACGCCCGCAGCCTACGAAGCCAGCTTGCGCGATTTCGTCGAGCTTCAATCGCTCGGCTCGCTC
Source organism: Rhizobacter sp. (assembly GCA_031394085.1). Taxonomy (GTDB): domain Bacteria; phylum Pseudomonadota; class Gammaproteobacteria; order Burkholderiales; family Burkholderiaceae_C; genus LMDS01. Next base: position 4,037 of record JANMWQ010000275.1, read on the forward strand.
GAGTCCATGCTGCGTGACGCCGGGCACGCGATCGACCTGCGCCAGGCCATGCTGGCACTCGGCCTGCTGCTGCAGCCGGTGCTGTCGAACGCCGGCCCTTCGCTCAAGAAGGGCCTGCGGCTGCCGCTGCCGGTCGACCCGTTGTACCGCCCGCTGGTCGCGAGCTTTTGGCTCGAACTGATCGTGCCGTTCCTGCGCCGGCTCGACCTCGAGATGGCGCTCTTCCTGCCGCACCGCGCCGGCGCGCCAGCGCAAACGCTGGCGATCGGTTTCAGTGGCGGCTCGGCCGCGCACCTGCATGCGATGTTCGACGCCGATGCCGCCGACGCCGCCTTCGTCGACCC
>JANMWQ010000276.1:0-2099 GCA_031394085.1 Rhizobacter sp.
TTACCTGCACCGCATCGTCGAATCGGTGAACCGGCTGAGGCCCGACATGGTGGCCGTCACCGGTGACCTGGTCGACGGCTCGGTGCACGAACTCGGCGGGCACGTCGCGCCGCTCGCGCTGCTGAGTTCGACGCACGGCACCTTCTTCGTCACCGGCAACCACGAGTACTACTCGGGTGCGCCGGCGTGGGTGGCCGAGCTGCGGCGCATCGGGCTGAACGTGCTGATGAACGAGCACGTGGTGTTGCAGCACGCCGGTGGCTCGCTGCTGATTGCCGGCGTGACCGATTTCAGCGCGCACCACTTCGACCCGGCGCAGCGCAGCGACCCGCACGCCGCGCTCGCCGGCGCACCCGCCAGCACGACCACGCGCGTGCTGCTCGCGCACCAACCGCGCAGCGCCGAGGCGGCCGAGCGGGCGGGCTTTCACCTTCAGCTCAGCGGTCACACGCACGGCGGGCAGTTCCTGCCGTGGAACCTGTTCGTGCGGTTTCAGCAACCGTTCACCGCCGGGCTGCACAAGCTGCGCGGGCTCTGGATCTACACCAGCCGCGGCACCGGCTACTGGGGGCCACCGAAGCGTTTCGGCGCGCCGTCCGAGATCACCCGGCTGCGGCTCGTGCCGTTCGTGAGTTGACCCTGCGCTCACCCATGTCAGGGCATTATTTCCGCCGCTGAGCCCGCGTCTTACAATCGATCGGTTTAGCTACCGGCGTCTTGCCGGGCTCCATCAGAGGATTCTCAACGTGTTCATTTCCGAAGCTTTCGCGCAAGCCGCGCCCGCCGCCGCGTCCGACTCCATGTTCGGCAGCCTGGGCAGCATGCTGCCGCTGGTGCTGATGTTCGTGGTGCTCTACTTCGTGATGATCCGCCCGCAGATGAAGCGCCAGAAAGAAGCCAAGGCGATGATCGAAGCGCTCGCCAAGGGCGACGAGGTGGTCACCACCGGCGGCATGCTGGGCAAGATCGCGAAGATCGGCGAGAGCTACCTGACGGTCGAGATCGCGAACGGCGTCGAGATCCAGGTGCAACGCGGCGCAGTCGTGCAAGTGCTGCCCAAAGGCACCGTCGCCGCCAAGTAATGTGCTGCGCGTGACCGCGGCTCGCGCGCCCGTGATGGCGTGTCGAGCCGCTTGCCGTTCTGGCCCGCGCGCTGCTGAAGGAACCCACCGATGAATCGCTACCCCGCCTGGAAATACGCGCTGCTCGTCGTCGCGCTGTTGGTCGGCCTGATTTACACGCTGCCCAATGTGTTCGGTGAAGCACCGGCCGTGCAGGTCAGCAGCGGCAAGGCCACGCTCAAAGTCGACGCGACGATGGCGCCGCGCGTGCAAGACATCCTCGCCAAGGCCGGCCTGCAGCCCGACTTCGTGCAGTTCGAGGGCAATTCGGTCAAGGCGCGATTTCAAGACCTCGACGCGCAGCGCAAGGCCAAAGACGCGATCAACGCGGCGCTGAACCCCGACCCGGCCAACCCGGGCTACATCGTCGCGTTGAACCTGCTGTCGCGCTCGCCGCACTGGCTGACCTCGCTGCACGCGCTGCCGATGTTCCTCGGGCTCGACCTGCGCGGCGGCGTCTACTTCCTGATGCAGGTCGACATGAAGTCGGCACTGACCAAGAAGGCCGAGGCACTGACCGGCGACATCCGCACGCTGCTGCGCGACAAGAACCTGCGCCACGCCGGCATCACGCGCGACGGCAACAACGTCGACGTGCGCTTTCGCGACCGTGAAACGCTCACCGCCGCGCGCAAGCTGCTGACCGACCAGCTGCCCGATCTGCAATGGCTCGAGACGCCCGACGGCAGCGACATCAAGCTCAGTGGCAGCTTGAAGCCCGAAGCCGCGAAGCGGGTTCAAGACACCGCGATCACGCAGAACATCACGACGCTGCACAACCGCGTCAACGAGCTCGGCGTGGCTGAGCCGGTGATCCAGCAGCAGGGCGCCGACCGTGTCGTCGTGCAGCTCCCCGGCGTGCAAGACACCGCGAAGGCCAAAGACATCATCGGCCGCACCGCGACGCTCGAGTTGCGCATGGTCGACGACAGCGCCGAAGCGATTCTGGCGATGAAAGGCAGCGGCCCGGTGCCCTTC
>JANMWQ010000279.1:0-4332 GCA_031394085.1 Rhizobacter sp.
CATCGCCTTTGTGACTGCGATGCTGAGCGTGGGCTACATCGTTGCCGTGGCGGTCACCCGGTCGGCCAGTCTGAGCCTGTTTTGATCGCGCGGTGGGCGGTGGGCGGCGCTCAGCTGAACTGCACCGGCTGGCCCTTCGCATCGAACGGAATGAAGCCGCCGATGCTGCCCGTTTTGATCGACTCGACCATGCGCTGCAACGGCGCTTCGGCCTGCAGCGAGGTCGGACGCGCATCGTCGGTGCCAGCGAGCGCGGCGACGAACACGATGTCCCAAGCGTGATCGAGCTGGCGCGATTCTTCGAGCAGCGCGTCGAACGAGGCCAGGTCTTCAGGCGCTTTGTCGACGCACATCAGCGGTGTGAGCGTGCCGCCTCGGCCCGCCTCGAAACGTGCGCGCTCCTGGGCGGTGGCGTCGTCGGGTACACCCGCGGTCGCGAAGACGAACAGCAACCGCTGCGGTTCGGGCTGACCGCGGGCCGAGCGCAAGAGATCGTCGAAACTCGAAATGGACATGGCGGGCTTTCGTTCAGGGATCAGGCCCGTCACCGGGTGGGCAGCAGGACGGTGACCAGCAGGGTCGAATCAGCCATCGCCTTCAGGGCGTGAGGTTCGCCCCCGTCGAGCACCACGAGCTGGCCTGCACTCAGCGTGCAGGTGCGCGACGGCGTCGTGACAACGGTCTCGCCCTCGAGGCAATGCACGGTGATGGCGCCCGACACGCTGTGTTCGGGCAGGCCCTGCCCGGCGGGCAACACCAGGTGCATCAACTGCAAGGCCTGCGTTTTGAGCAGGCTGGTGGTCACCGCATCACGCAGCCCGGTACCGAGTGGCCGAACATCGATGACGTCGAGGGGTCGTGCGTGTGGCAATGCCATGGGGTCTCCGTGAGCGATCGACCGGTTGGCGATCGCGTGCCATTGTCTTCCTTAAACTTTTGGCTGTTCACACGATCCGACCGGAGGATCAGCCGCCGCAGGCACCCCCCGAACAGCACGTGCCTGCGCCGACTTTCGCAGGGCTCGGTGCTCTGCGAATCTCGAGCCGCCAGAGGTCCGGTCCCGACTCCAGAAGCGCGTACCCGAACTGGCCTGGCCATTGGGTGTCGAGTTGTCGACGCAAGGGCGCCGGATCGTGGTCGTTGACCAGCAGCAGCGCATCGCCGGCGTCGAGCGCAGCGAGCCGTTCGAAGATCAAGCTGTGCCGCTGGGCCGGCAGAATCTGACGCACGTCGATGGTCAATGGGGTCATGGTGTTCATGGTTTGGCCTTTTTAGCCGTCGTTGCAGGTTGAAATTTCAGCGCGCGGTGAAGTCGGTGCTTCGCGTCATCCGTCCTTGCCGTCGGCGCGCGAGCTCAGCAGCCAGGGCGTGAAGACCCACAGGTAGATGGCGAACGCGCTGCACCACGCAAGCGCCGCAGCGATGAGAGGCGCCGCGTACGGCACGCTCTGCGGCGCGACCAACGGCACGAGCGTGCGCAAAAGCGCAGCCGCCAGCACCAGCGCGTAGGCGGTGACCTCGGCCTTCGAGACGCGCAGCGGTCGGCCGGTGTGGCCGCGTGCGGTCCGCGTGATCATGCCGATGACCAGCCCGCCGGTGGCGCCGACCGCGAGTGCATGGACGCCCGCCGATGCGCCCAGCATCCCCGCCTCAGCCAGCGCGAGCAGCGCGAGACCGATCGGAATCCACGCATAGGCAGCGTGCAGCACCCAGAGAATCGGGCGGCTGCGCGTGGCGAACGGCTGCCAGGTCAGGAGCCGGTGCAACTGAAGCGCTGCCGCCAGACCGAGCACGGCGGCCGGAAGCGGCCCCGCCGGGGCGAACACCCAGCAGGCCAGTCCGAGCGCCGTCAGCGCCAAGGTGGGCAACTCCAGTTTCGGGCGCAGCCGCAACTTCAGGCCGGGCGTGGCGCTGAGCGTGAACGCGGGAATGACCCGCCCGGCCATCACGCATTCGATCATCACGATCAAGGCAAGACCGGCATGCAGAGCGGTCATCGGCGCCACGTCGACCCAACCGAGCGATGCCAAGTGGAAGACGGCGTTGGCGATGGCCAGAAACAAGAGGATGCCCGCCAGCGGCAGGTTGCGCCGGTTGCCGGCGCGCAGCAGAACCGCCGTCAACAGCCCCGCGACCAACGGCAGCAAAAGCACATCGAGCGCGGCATACATCGGGTAGGGCGCCAGCAGCGCCGCAGCGCGTGCCGCCAGCCACAAAAGTACCAACGCGGCCAAGGTGGGCCCGCGCGGCGTGGCCAAGCCCGTCCAGGCCTTGCCGGCGGTCAACAGAAAGCCGACGATGACCGCGGCGGCGAACCCGAAAAGCATTTCGTGCGCGTGCCACAGCAGCGGCGGCATGGTCATCGGCAACGCGACTCCGCCCAGAACGATCGCGACCCACAGCGGAATCGACAGCGCTGCGAATGCCGCCGCGCCCAGATAGAACGGCCGAAAGCCGAGTCGCAACACCGGCAGGCCTTGCAGCGGCTGGGTGCTGGCCGTCACGGGAGCCGCAGCGAAGATGGGGAGCGGAGGTGAGTTCATGGTCTCGATATTGGCGTGCGGCGCGCATTAAGATGCAAATAAAATGCATGTTATCGCGCGCGGTGCTTAAAAGCAATAAACTGGATGCATCTTTCACACTCGCTTTGCCCATGAGACTTTCCGACTACACCGACTACACCTTGCGCGTGCTGATGTATTGCGCGGCCCACCCCGACCGCCTCGTGACGATCGCCGAGCTCGCCGACCAGCACCAAGTGTCGAAGAACCACCTGATGAAGATCGTCAACGACCTGGGGCGCCAGGGTGTCTTGGAGACCACGCGCGGACGGGGCGGCGGCTTGCGCTTGCTGAAGGCGCCATCGGCCATTCGGGTCGGTGACGTGCTGCGCAATGCCGAGACCGATTTTCGGCTCGTGGAGTGCTTCGACGCGTCCACCGACACCTGCACGCTGACGCCGACTTGTCGGTTGAAGAAGGTGCTGCGCAGCGCCTTGAAGGCCTACTTCGCCGAGCTCGACGGCGTGACGCTCGCGGACATCGCACGGCCCGGCAAAGCCTCCGCAAACAACGGTGTCATGACCGACGGCGCCAGCGGCCATGGCCGACCCATCGCCGGGCCGGTGTCGCGGCGCCACAAGGCGAAGTCCGATGCCTCGACCGCGTAGCCGCTGACTTGATGCAGATCAAGATCTGCGTTGGCGCAACTCGCTAAATTAGATGCATGACACATACATCTTATAAGGCGGCGTCGACGGGACCCCTGCCGACCCACTCTTCAGGAGCAGTTTCCGTGAAGTCAAATCATCGGCTGTGGCGATGGCTCGGCCTCATCTTCGTGCTGTCGTTCGGCGCGCTCGGCTTTCTGGGTTACCAGATCTACCTGACCGCACCGCCGATCCCCACATCGGTGGCCACGGTCGAAGGCGACGTACTGTTCACCGGCGCGCAAATCCAGGCGGGGCAGCAAGCGTGGCTGTCGGCCGGCGGCCAGCAGTTGGGCACGGTCTGGGGTCACGGCGCCTACGTGGCGCCCGACTGGTCGGCCGACTGGCTGCACCGTGAGGCACTGGCGTTGCAGGCGATCCGCACCGCCGAACACAGCCGCGCGCAGCCGACCTTGACGACGGCCGACCGAGCAGCGATCGGGGCGATGTTGCAAGAGGAGATGCGCCGCAACACCTACGATGATTCGCGTGGCGTGCTCACGGTTTCGAAGGCGCGCGCACAAGCCATTCGCGAAGTTGCCGGTCACTACGAATCGCTGTTCGGCAACGACCCGGCGCTCGCCAAGTTGCGTGAGCAATACGCGATGGGTGAGGGCGTGTTGCCCGCCAAAGGCGACCGGCAATCGCTGACCGCGTTCTTCTTCTGGACCGCGTGGGCCGCGGCCACCGACCGTCCCGGTGAAACCGGTCTCTCGTACACCAGCAACTGGCCGCACGAGCCACTCGTCGGCAACACGATGACCGGGTCGGCGGCGATGTGGTCGATGGTGAGCATCGTGCTGCTGATCGCCGGCATCGGCGCGATGCTGTGGTTCCACGGGAGTCAGAAGCACGAGGCGGAACTGGCGCCGCCCGCGGCCGACCCGTTTATCGCGGTCGTGGCCACGCCGTCGATGAAGGCCACACGCAAGTACTTCTTCGCCGTCATCGGCCTGCTGCTGCTGCAGATCGGCATGGGCGCGGTCACCGCGCACTACGCGGTGGAAGGCCAGGCCTTCTTCGGCATCCCGCTGGCCCAGGTGCTGCCCTATGTGGTCAGCCGCACCGTGCACACGCAAGTCGGCGTGTTCTGGATCGCCACCGCCTGGCTGGCCACCGGCCTG
>JANMWQ010000295.1:0-2440 GCA_031394085.1 Rhizobacter sp.
GGGTCGACCGCATAGGTTTCCATCCAGGTCTCTTCGCCCGTCGGCCCGTCGGCGCGGCGCATCAGGCGCGCGAGCAAACCGGGGTGACGGGCGCGCAACCGCGCCTGCATCGCCTGTGCGGCAGCGTGCACGGCTGATGCGTCGGCCACGCGCACGCGGTAGTAGACAAAGAGTTCACGCATCAGTCGCGCGGCACGGCGTAGGGCAATGTCGCGGGCCGCAAGGGCGAGCCGTCGACGCGAGCGAGGTGCAGGGTGCCGGTGTCGAGCGCAGCCAGCTTGACCTCGACCAACGCGGCCGAGCCGGCGCCACCGGGCAGGGCGGCCGCGTTGACGACCATGCCGGCCGGCTGGCTCGCGTCAGCGCTGTGGAACACCTCTTGCCCGGCCTCGGCGAGCGTGTCGCACTCGAACAAAAACATGCGCCGCTTGATGGTGCCGCGGTATTGGCTGCGGGCGACGATTTCCTGACCCGGGTAGCAGCCCTTTTGAAAGTCGACACCGCCGATCAACTCGTAGTTCAGCATCTGCGGCACGAACTGATCGACCGTGGCCGCCTCGATCGTCGGGATGCCGGAACGCACGTCGAGCAAGCGCCACGCGTCGGCCGGCAGTTCGGCCGTGGGCGCATCGGTTGGCGCATCGGTTGCAATGTCGGTTGAAACCGCAGCGAGCAGCGCGCGCGCCACGCCGTCGACATCGGGCAGGCGCACCAGCGTACCGCCGAGCACGGCGCGCACGCCCCATGCAGGCGCATCGCCGATCAGCGCCGCAGCGCTCGCGCCGGTGGCACCGCGCAAGCTCAACTCGGCGCTCGCATCGGTCAGCTTGCACTGCGCGCGCATCACGAACATCGACAATCGTTTCAGCGTAGCCGGCAACACGCTGGCGGCGCAGGCCAGCAGCCATTCGTCGTCGGCGAGCTTCCAGACGATGAAGCTGGCCTGCAAGCGGCCCTTCGCCGAACAGAAGCCGGCCAGGCGCGCTTTGGTTGAGTCCATGCCGGCGACGTCGTTCGTCAACTGGCCCTGCAGGAACTTTGCAGTATCGGCGCCGCGGGCGCGGATCAGCCCGAGGTGGCCGAGCGGCGCGATGCCGTCTGTCGAAAGTGTTGAGTTCATGGCCGATTATCATCAGCGCCCATGATTCTTGTGCCCTCGGGGTTTCGACGCTTCTGATGAAATCCCTGCGTGCTTTCGTGCTGCTGGCGCTGCTGCTGATCGTCGGTCTCGGCGGCGCGGCTTTCTGGTGGCTCAACCAACCGCTGCCGCTCGCAGCTGATTCGGTCGAGGTGTCGGTCGAGCTCGGCACGCCGCCGCGCGAGATCGCGCAGCAGTGGGTTCAGGCCGGCGTGCAGGCATCACCGACCTTGCTCTACGAATGGTTCCGCTGGTCGGGGCAGGCGCGCAAGATCCGCGCGGGCAGCTACGAAATCGGCCGCGGCGTGACGCCGGTCGGCCTGCTGAAAAAGATGGTGCGCGGCGACGAAACACTCGCCGTGGTGCGCCTGATCGACGGCTGGACCTTCCGCCAGTTTCGCGCCGAGCTCGCCAAGGCCGATGCGCTCAAACCCACCACCGCAGCGTTGACCGACGAGCAAATCATGGCCGCCGTCGGCGCACCGCTGGGCCAGTCGCCCGAAGGCCGCTTTCATCCCGACACCTATGCTTACAGCAAAGGCGCGAGTGACACCGCGGTGCTCAAGCGCGCCTACCGCGCGATGACCACGCGGCTCGATGCCGCCTGGCAAGAACGCGCGCCCGACACGCCGCTGCGCAGCGCCGACGACGCACTGGTGCTGGCCTCGATCGTCGAGAAAGAAACCGGCGTCGGCGCCGACCGCGGCAAGGTCGCTGGCGTGTTCGTCAACCGCTTGCGCATCGGCATGCCGCTGCAGACCGATCCCACCGTGATCTACGGCCTGGGCGCCGCCTTCGATGGCAACCTGCGCAAGCGCGACCTGCTCGCCGACACGCCTTACAACACCTACACCCGCAGCGGCCTGCCGCCGACGCCGATCGCGATGCCCGGTAAGGCCGCCTTGCTCGCCGCGGTGCGGCCCGACCCGACGCGAGCGCTGTACTTCGTGGCGCGCGGCGACGGCAGCAGCGAATTCAGCGAGACGCTCGCAGACCACAATCGGGCAGTGAACCAGTTCCAGCGAAAAAAATGACGCAAGAGGCGAAAGCGAGACGCAAGCGGTGACAGGCGCGCGATTCATCACCTTCGAAGGCATCGACGGCGCCGGCAAGTCGACCCATGTCGAGGCCGTGGTGGCGCGGCTGCGCGCGCGCGGCGCCACGGTCGTGAGCACGCGCGAGCCCGGCGGCACGCCGTTGGCCGAACGCGTGCGCGAGATTTTTTTGCACGAGTCGGCCGACGTGCTGACCGAAGCCCTGCTCGCGTTCGCCGCACGCCGCGACCACATCCGCACGCTGATT
>JANMWQ010000312.1:0-16762 GCA_031394085.1 Rhizobacter sp.
CATCACCGCGCTCGTGTTCGCCTGCGTCGTGCGCTTTCTCGCGGCCGCGCTGCAGACGGTCGACTCGGCCCTGCAGCGCATCACCCCGCACATGGACGACGCCGCCCGCAGCCTCGGCCTGAGCCCGGCGCGCACGCTGCAACGCGTGCACCTGCCGCTGCTGCGCCGCGGCCTGCTCACCGCCGCGCTGCTGGTCTTCATCGACGTGATGAAGGAGCTGCCGGCCACGCTCGTGATGCGCCCGTTCAACTTCGACACGCTGGCCACGCAGGCCTACACGCTCGCCTCCGACGAGCGGCTGGCCGAGGCCTCGACCGCTTCGCTCGCGATCGTCGTGGTCGGGCTGCTGCCGATGATCGTGATCTGCCGGCAGATCGCACGCGAGCGGGGTTAGCCGGCGTTCGCACTCGCCGACAGCGGCAACACGCTCGGCTGCGACGCAGCAACCGCGTCTCTGCACGAATTCGAGCGGGCGCTTCAGCCCGGCACCGAGGCGCCGACCACGACGAACTCGCCCGGCACGCGATAGGCGCTGCCCTGCTGCCACGTTGCGATCGCGTCGAGGTAGCGCGCCCGCACTCGGGCACGCGCGGCGGCATCGAAACGCGACCATGCGAGCGCGACCGGGCCACCGGCGAACGCGGCGTTGCACGCGGCGTCGGCATCGGCCCAGACCAGCACCGCGTCGAGGCGTTGCGCATCGGCGTCGACGAAGCCCGCCTCGGCGCAAGCGCGTACCAGCGCATCGCGTTGCCCGAGGCGAAAGAACAGCGGACACACATCGCTCTCGACCTCGGCGTCGACGATGCCGAACAGCGCCGCCCAGCCACAGCGCGCGCGCTCGCCCCAGACCGCGACGACCACGCGCCCGCCGGGCCGCAACACGCGCCGCATCTCGCGCAGCGCACGCTCAGGCTCCGGCAGGTACATCAGGCCGAGCGCGCAGAGCACGACATCGAAGGCCGCGTCGGGCAGGTCGAGCCGTTCGGCGTCCATGCGCGCGAAGCTGGCGTTCGGCGCGCCTAGCGTGATGGCGCGCTGCTGTGCGGCCGCGACCATCGCACCCGACAGGTCGACCCCGAACACCGCGCCGCCGGCGCCCACCGGCTGCGCGGCCGCGAGGGCGACGAGCCCGGTGCCGCAGGCGAGGTCGAGCACGCGCTCGCCCGGCGCGAGCGTGGCGCGCGCAAGCAGCGCCTGCTGCGCCGCGGCGAGTGGCGCCTGCCACAGCGCCTCGTAGCGCGCCGCGGCCAGGTCCCAGCCGTAGCGCTGCAGCCGGCGCTGCAGGCGCGCCTCCATGTCCGGCTCAGCGCCGCGTGACGACGACTTCGAGGTACTCGCCCGGCACCACCAGCGAGCCTTCACCGCCGACGTTGAGGCGGTTCAACAGCCCGGCCAGATCACGGTCGAGCGCCTCGGCCCGGTCGGTCGGCAACGCGCCGAACGCCTTGTGCACCGGCCCGTACCAGGTGCGGAACACCTCGATGAAGTGCGCCGCCGAGCGATAGCGGAAGTTGAACAGGCGCGGCACCGCGTCGATGCGCGATGCCTGGTCACCGAACAGGCTATCGAGGTGCGCCTTGACGCCCCATCGTGAAGGCGGCTGTACGCCGGCCGGCGGTGGCACGTGCCCGCCGAGCACCTTGAAGAGCTGGCCGATGAAGCCCTCGGGCGTCCAGTTCGCCAGGCCGATGCGCCCGCCGGGCCGGCACACCCGCGCCATCTCGGCCGCCGCCTTCGCTTGGTCGGGCGCGAACATCACGCCGAAGGTCGAGAGCACCGCGTCGAAGGTGGCGTCGCCGAACGGCAGCGCCTCCACATCGGCGGTCTGGAACACGACATCGAGCCGCTCGGCGCGGGCGCGCTCGGCGCCCCGGTCGAGCAGGCTCGTGACGTAATCGGTCGAGGTCACGCGGCAACCGCGGCGCGCCGCGGCGAGCGTGGCGTTGCCGTTGCCCGCGGCGACGTCGAGCACGCGCTCGTCGGTGCGCAGGTCGCAGGCCTCGGCGAGTTGCTCGCCGACGATCTGCAGCGTGGTGCCGATGACGGCGTAGTCGCCGCTAGCCCAGGCGGTCTGCTGCCGGCCTTTCAGCGCGACGAGGTCGACGGTGGGTGAAGTCGTTGTTGCGTTTGCGTTTGCGGTTGCGGTTGTGGTCATCGCGAAGTCTCCTCAGGCAGTTGAATGGCGGTGTCGAACTGTCACGGCGCGACGCCGGTGCCGTCCTGTCCGAGCGTCGGCGCTGGCTGCGCGATCGTCCACGCCTCCCTAACTTCTCGGGCCGATCGAGGCCCGTTCGAGGCGCCGGGTTCGCGCAGCGTCCGCGCGAGTTGCCCGATCGTCCGGACGACGCCAAAAGCGATTCGAGGGGTAGGCCGCACCTGCCCACGCCGCCAGAATCCACCGCATCGAGACCACCCGGAGCGAGTCACATGACCACGCAACACATCGCAGCCGCCCTGCAGCGCGTCGAAGCCGTGCTGCAGCGCCGCCCCGAAACCGGCCTGCACGACGACGCGCCCGCCACTGCGCACTGGGAGGGCAACTCGCGTGTCATTGCGAGCCACGCCAACGGCACGCAGCTCGTCACCGACATGCCGATCGAACTCGGCGGCACGGGTGACCAGGTCACGCCGGGCTGGCTCTTTCGGGCTGGTGTGGCGTCGTGCTCGGCCACGTCGGTCGCGCTTGCCGCGGCGGCCGACGGCATCGCGCTGTCGGTGCTCGCGGTGCGCGTGACGAGCCGCTCCGACACCCGCGGCCTGCTCGGCATGGCAGACGCGAGCGGCACGCTCGTCGGTGCCGGCCCGTTCGACATGCAGTTGCAGGTGCGCATCGCGGCACCCGGCGTCGCTGCGGCGCAGTTGCGCGCGCTGGTCGAGCGCGGCTGCCGCTGCTCGCCGATTCCGAACGCCGTCTCGCACGCCACGCCGCTCGAGCTGCTGATCGAGGTCGAGGCTGCCTGAGCTGCCCGACCACCACCGCTGATGGACGCCCTCTCCGAAACCCTGCGCGTCGTGCGCCTCGTCGGCGCCATCTTCATCCAGGCGCGCTTCACCGCGCCCTGGTGCTACCAGTCGCCGCGCGCCGACTTCGCCGCGCCGCTGCTCGAGCCCGGCGCCGAGCGCGTCGTGATCTTCCACCTGATCACCGAAGGCGAGTGCTTCGTCGAGATGCCGGGCACCGCACCGGTGCGGCTGGTGGCCGGCAACGCAATCGTCTTTCCGCATGGCGACGCGCACCGCATGTGTTCGGCGCTGGGCGTGCCACCGGCAAAAGGTGCTCGCCTCGACGAAGTGCTCGCGCGCCGGCCGCGCCAGCTCAACCACGGCGGCGGTGGCGCGCCGACGCGGCTGCTCTGCGGCTACCTCGCCTGCGACGCGCGGCTCGCGCAGATGCTGCTCGCCGGCCTGCCGCCGCTGGTGTGCGTCGACGTGCGCGGCTCGAACGCCGGTACCTGGCTCGAAGCCTCGGTGCGCTACGCGCTCGCCGAAGCGCGCTCACCGCGGCCGGGCGGCGCCGGTGTGCTTGCCAAGCTGGCCGAGGTGCTGTTCATCGAGGTGCTGCGGCTGTACATGAACGAGGGCGCGGACGACCCGGCGCGCGAAGGCCGCACAGGCTGGCTCGCCGGCGTGAACGACCGCATCGTCGGCGCGGCGCTGAACGCGCTGCCCACGAGCCCGGCGCGGGCTTGGACGCTCGACGAACTGGCGCGCGAGGCCGGCACGTCGCGCTCGGTGCTGGCCGAGCGCTTTCAGCGGCTGGTCGGCAGCTCGCCGATGCATTACTTGACGCAGTGGCGCATGCTGCTCGCGGCGAACCTGCTCCGCGGCAGCAATGCCCAGCTCGCAAGCATCGCGCAAGACGTGGGCTACCAGACCGACACCGCCTTCAGCCGCGCGTTCCGGCGTGAGTTTGGTGCACCGCCGGCGGCTTGGCGGCGCAGCCAGGCGTCGCGCGAGCCGGTCACTTGACTGGCCCGGCGCGCCCGCTTCAGCGCCAGCCGGCGCGGTCGAACAGCTTTTGCGCGGCCACCGTGTTCGGCGCCCACTTCTCGACGGCGAGGTCATCGGCCTTGAACGGCCCGAGCTTGTCGAGCGCCGGGTTCTTGATCGCCGCGCTCTTCACCACCGGCCACTCGTTGTTGCCGTCGGCGAAATAAGCCTGCGCCGAATCGCTCGCGAGGTACTCGAGAAACTTCACCGCGTTGGCCTTGTTCGGCGCGGTCTTGATCACGCCGGCACCCGAGACGTTGACATGCGTGCCCCAGGTCTTCTGGTTCGGCCAGACCACGGTGAGTGCGGCGATGTCTTTGACGTCTTCAGGCTGGGTCGAACGCATCAGGCGTGCGATGTAGTAGCTGTTCGAGATCGCCACGCCGCATTCGCCAGCGGCCACCGCGCGCAGTTGGTCTGTATCGCCGCCCTTGGGTGCGCGCGCAAAGTTTGCGACCAGGCCTTTGACCCAGGCCTCGGTCTTGGCTTCGCCGTCGTGCGTGAGCAGCGCCGCGCCAAGCGAAAGGTTGTATGGGTGCGAGCCCGAACGCACGCAGATCTGGCCCTTCAGGCGCGGGTTCGCGAGGTCTTCGTAGGTCTGCACCCAAGCCGGGTCGATCGCCTTGGTGTTGTAGACGATCACGCGCGCACGGGTCGAAAACGCGAGCCAGTTCGGCGTGCGCAGGTTCGCGGGGATGCGCGCTTCGAGCGCCTTCGACTGCACCGGCTGAAACACGCCGGCCTTGTCGGCCACTTCGAGTCGCGAAGCGTCGACCGTGATGAACACATCGGCCGGGCTGCTGGCGCCCTCGTTCTTGATGCGTTCGAGCAGCTCGTCTTCCTTGCCCTCGATGCGGTTGATCGCGATGCCGGTCTGTTTCGTGAAGTCGGCGTACATGGCCTCGTCGGTCTGGTAGTGGCGCGCGGTGTAGAGGTTGACCACGCCACTCGCGGCGGGTTGGGCCTGGGCGGCAGCGGCCAGGCAAAGCACGGTCGCGGTGATGGCGCGCAAGGTGGCGGTTCGGTTCATCGTTGGGGTCTCCTGGGGGTAGAACTGGCAGCGTCTTTGTTGAAGTCTTCGTCGAAACCACCGAATCGTATCAGCAATGATTCTCATTACCGAACAGAGGAAATTCTGTCGCGGTGCTCCTCGCGAAGAATGCTGCGAAACTGCGCGCGCCCCTGTCAACGCATCGACGCGCGCGCAGCACAGCTCGAATCGATGACACCGGCACCAGCTCGGCCGATCTCGTTCGCACCCGCCGCGCAGCAGACCAGCACACCGCTGCGCGAGGCGCTGGTGGGCAGCGGGCGCCAGGCCCTCACACCGATGCTCGCGTTTCTGTCGGCGCGGCACGAGGTGCAGTACTGGCGGCTGTTCAGGTCCTGACTTTCATTCGCAAAAAATCGCATGGCACGCAACGTCGAGATCAAAGCCCGGATCGACAGCATCGAGGCGCTGTTGCCACTCGCGCTCGCTTGTGCCGACGGCCCGGCCGAGCTGATCGCGCAAGACGACACCTTCTTCCCGTGCGCCGCCGGCCGCCTCAAATTGCGCGTGTTCGCCGACAGCCGCGGCGAGTTGATCGCCTACGAACGGCCGGATGCTGCCGGCCCGAAAACCTCCCACTATGCGATCACGCCGGTGGCCGACCCCGATACGCTGCGCGCCACGCTCACGCGCGCGCTCGGCCTGGGCGGGCGCGTGATCAAGCAGCGCACGTTGCTGCATGTCGGCCGCACCCGCGTGCACCTCGACCGGGTCGCGCGGCTCGGTGACTTCATGGAGCTCGAAGTCGTGCTGCGCGACGGCGAAAGCGCCGACGCCGGCGTGGCCGTGGCGCACGCGCTGCTGCGGCGCCTGCAGGTCGACCCGAGCCGCCTCGTCGCGGGCGCCTATGTCGATTTGTTGGCGCTGCGGGCCGCCCCGAAACCAACCGGCGCCGGGTCAGCGTAGAAGCCAGCATCGAACGCGGCGTTGAACGCCTTCGCATCGGCGAACACCTGCTCGGCACAGGCATGCGACGCGGCCAGCAGCGGTACGCGCCACTTTTTGCGGCCACCAAAATCGGTCAACGCATCGACACTGGCCGAGCCACCCTGCCCGGCGCTGCGCAACTGCGCCCAGGCCACCACGCGGCCCATCGTCGCGAGCAGCGGGCCGAGCGCCTTCATGTCGCCTCCGGCCCGGTCGAGCGCGACCCGGTCTTCGCTTGGCTGCAGGCCGCGCAGCACGGCCGGTGCGGCGCGATCGCCGCGCTCGTTCTCGAACTGCACCGGGTGCAAAAAACCCATCGGCACGGCCTGCAGGCGGCGCTGCACGGCCACGATGCGCGCCGCCTCGGAAGCAAACTCGGGCTGCACCGCTTTCAGCCGTGGCATCAGCGACGATCCGGCACTCGCCTTCAGGTCGAGCAGGTAGTTGCGGTCCGGCGAGCCCTTGCCACGCACCAGGATCACGTAGCGCTCGACGCCCAGGCTGCCGGTGCCGGCGACGCGGCGCGCCACGTCGAGCACGTCGTAGAACGACGGGTTGGGTTGGGTCTCGGCAAACCCCTGCATGAAGGCCACGACACGCTTGCGCTGGCCGGCGTCGGCTTCGAGCGCCTTGCCGTTGCCGGTTTTGAGCAGGTGTTTGCGACCCTTCAAGACGGTGCGGTCGTCGATGAAGCTGGCGCGGTCGCGTTGGCCCAGGTCGTCGAGCAAATCGTGGACTAGCCCGATCGCGGTCTCGCGCTCGACCCAATAGGCCTTGCCGAGCGCGAGCGCTTGCGCGTAAGCCTCGACGAAGGTCTCGCACAACCGCTCGGCCTTGGCCGGCCCGACCTTGAGCGCCGCAGCGCCGACCTGCACGCTGGCGAGAAAACGCACCAGATCCCAGGTGGCAGGTGCCAACGCGGATTCGTCGAAATCGTTGATGTCGAAGTAGGTGAGGCGGTTGTCGCCCTTGTAGCTGCCGAAGTTCTCGAGGTGCAGATCACCACACACCCAGGCCTTCGGCGCCGTTTTGTGCACGCCGCCGCGGGCCATGCGCGCAAAGAACAGGTGGCAAGTGCCGCGCAAAAACGTGAACGGGCTCGCGCGCATCGCCGCGTATTTGAGCTGCAAGCGCTCCGGGTCACGCCCGGCGTTGAAGGTGCGGACGCGGCCCGCGACATCGAAGGTCACGTTGGGTCGGTACGGCAGGGTCAGGCCGGCGACGCCAGCCGGGCAAGCGCGGCCCGCGCCCAAGCGACCGCGCGAACCCACGCGCCGGGCTGCGCCGATGGCCGTGCGCCTGCGGGGCCGGCAGCGTCGGCGGCGGCGCTGCGCACGAACGCGGTGTCCATCAGGGCGCCGACGGAATGCGGCATTTCGGAAGAAGGTGAGCGGCTGGCTTGCATGATCGTCTCCGGCATATGATATAAACAGTTTATACGGTATATGCCGTTAAAAGGAAATCCCGATGAACAGCAAAACAGCGCACAAAACCGTGCGCAAAACCACTGCCACCGCAAAGTCGTCGAGGCCTGTTGCGCCCGCGCGCAAGAGCCCGGTGGTTGCGAAGCCGAAAGTCGCACGCGCTCCCGCACCCGCATCCGCTGCCAAACCAGCCGTCAACTCCGCGGGCACCCCTGCGCCCGCGGCTCCGAAACCGAAAAACAAACTCGTGCGCGACAGCTTCACCATCCCGAAGGCCGAGTACGCCCTGCTCGAAGCGCTGAAGGTGCGAGCCGCGAACCTGACTCGCCCGGTCAAGAAAAGCGAGTTGCTGCGGGCCGGCATCGGCGCGCTCAACGGCATGAGCGACAAAGCGTTTCTCGCGGCGGTCAACGCCGTGCCCAGCCTCAAGACCGGCCGCCCGAGCGGCTCGAGGGCGGCAACAGTCGCCTGACGCGGCTTGGCCAGCCGCCACGCCTGCCAGGTCACTCAGGCCCGGCTGACAAGCGCCGGCTGCAGCACCGAACAGGCGCGCTCGGCAGGGTCGGTTGCGCGCACGGCGCCTGATCCCAGAAGAATCTGCGCCAGGATCTGCGGCAGCTCGAACACGGCGCGGTTGTCGATCCGGCTCACGCGTTCCTTGAAGCCGTCGAGCCCGGCCAGCAACTCGGCCACTGCGGGCCCGATCGTGCCGATCGATGGCGCCACCAGGCCGAGGCCGTGCTCGCGGATCCAGTCGGTGTTGTAGCGTTCTTGCGGCATGGTCCAGGCATTGCGGGTGGTGACCGCCGGGAGCCCGATGCGCAGCGCCTCGCTCAGGCTCGCCGGGCCCGGTTTTCCGATGAAGAAGTCCCCGAGTTGCAGGTGGCGGCGTACCTGTGGCGTGAACTCGATCACCGCCCGCGGCGCGCGTGATTCGAGCTTTCGCAATTTTGCGGCGAGCGCAGCGTGGTGGCCGGTCATCAAGACAAGCTGCACATCGACGAGCGCCTGCGCGATCGTCAACATCGACATCGAGCCTTGCCCGCCGAACATCACCACGCCGGTCGGTCGGTCGGGATCGAGCCCGAGGTGAAGCTTCTCGGTGCGTCGATCGAACTGCGCGGGTTCGTAGAAGTCGGGTCGAATGATCATCCCCGAGGTGGCATGCACATGCGCGCGGTCGTGGCCCATCGCATGCGCCTGCGCGACAGCGCGCGCGGTACCGCACACCAGGTGCTGGCCCTGAGGCCGCTCGATCCAGAACGCCGGCGGGTGGTCGGCCATGTCGGTCAGCACGGTCACGCACGGCACGCCGGGCAACGCGCTCGCCACGCTGTCGTAGAGCGCGCGATTGAAGTTCGGCACGAGCGAGACGACCATGTCGGGCTCGGTGCGCGCCCAGTGCCGCCGCAGCCGCGCGACCAACCGGGCGTGGCCGAAGCGGATGATGCCTTGCAGGAGCTTGAGTTCTTGCGCGAGGCCGAGCGTCCAACCGCGGGCGAGGCGCTTGTTGTAGTAAGCCTCTGGCGCGAAGCCGGTCAGGCGCAGGAACTGCTCAGTCGGGTCGAGCACCTCGAACAGATCGATCAGCCGCACCCGCCACGGCCAGCCCTGCGCGCGGATGACCTCGTCGAGCGCGAGCGCCGCGGCGCGGTGGCCGCCGCCGGCGTTGAAGTAGACGAGGTCGAGCGTGGGCCGCTGGTCCTTCGACAGGCTCAAGGTGAGCGGGGGGTTGTCGATCGAGCCTGGCTGCAACGACTCGATGGGGCCGCGCAGGCTCAATGTGCGACCGCCAATGGTTCGGCGCGCGCTCCGGCGCGGCCGCGCACGGGCACGAGAAAGCCGACGAATTCGTCGCAGACACGTTCCCAGTCGAAGGCGCGAGCCCGCGCCCGGGATCGGCCGGGCGGCACGTCGAGCGCCAGCAGCGCCGCCGCACGCAGGTCGTCGCGCAACACGCCGCCGCCGGAGTCGGCCACGACATCGAGCGGGCCGGCCACGGGGAACGCCGCGACCGGCGTGCCGCAGGCCATCGCCTCCAGCATCACGAGGCCGAAGGTGTCGCTGTGGCTCGGGAACACGAAGGCATCGGCGGCGCTGTAGATGGCCGGCAATTCTTCGCGCGGCACCACGCCGCGCCAGTGCACGAGCGGGTACTTTTTACGCAGCTTCTCCAGACGCGGGCCGACGCCGTAGACAAGCTTGGAGCCCGGCAGATCGAGCGCGAGAAACGCCTCCAGGTTCTTCTCGTACGAGATGCGACCGACATGCAGGAACACCGGCCGCGGCAGGTCGAGCCGGATCGGCGGCACCGGCTTGAAGAGCTGCAGATCGACACCGTGCGACCAACGCAGCAGGCGTTCGAAACGGTGTTGTTCGAGGATTCTCAGCATGCCTTCCGTGGGCACCATCACGCCCGACGACGGCGCATGAAAGCGCCTGAACCACGCATAGCCCCACGACGACGGCACCGCAAACGCCTGGGTGAGGATGTCGGGGAAACGGGTGTGAAAGGCGGTCGTGAAGGCGAGCTTGCGGCGCAGGCAATGGCGGCGCGCAGCCGCGCCGAGCGGGCCTTCTGTTGCGATGTGGATCGCATCGGCATCGGCCGCATCGAGGGTGCGTGCGACCTTTGCACCGGGCCGCCAGGCGAGCTCGATCCCCGCGTAGCCCGGGCAAGCGAAGCGCTTGAAGCCCGAAGGCTCGATCAGCAGCGGTTCGTGGCCGCGCACCTCGAGGCCGCGCACGAGCTCGAGCAGCGTGGTGACCACGCCGTTGACCTGCGGCAACCATGCATCGGTGACGATCACGATCTTCATTCGCGCTCCTCTGGGTGATCGCGCTACAGCGCGGGCGCAAGGTGCGCGGTTCCGACTTCAGCGCTGGGCTGCCGGGCGCGCGCGGCCCAATCGAAAATTTCCAACCGGCCATCGGCATGCTCGATCAGCGCGGTCAAGCTCTCGACCCAATCGCCGTCATTGGCGTAGAGCACGCCGTCGATCTCGCGCAGCTCGGCGTGGTGGATGTGACCGCAAACCACGCCTTGCAGCCCGCGCTTGCGCGCCTCGCGCGCCACGGCGACCTCGAAATCGCTGACATAGCTGACTGCACGCTTGACCTTTTGCTTCAGGTACTTCGACAGACTCCAGTACGGCAGGCCCAGCCGTGCGCGCAGCGAGTTCAGGTGGCGGTTCAACTTCAGCGTGAACTCGTACATCGTGTCGCCGAGGTGCGCGAGCCACTTGGCACACTGGATCACGCCGTCGAACAGGTCGCCGTGAATTACCCACAGCCGGCGCCCATCGGCCGTTTCGTGAACCCATTCATCGGCGACCTCGATGCCGCCGAAGTTGTGCTGCACGTACTTGCGCGCGAACTCGTCGTGGTTGCCGGGAATGAAGATCACGCGCGTGCCTTTGCGCGCCTTGCGCAAGAGTTTTTGCACCACGTCGTTGTGCGCCTGCGGCCAGTACCAGGCGCGCCGCAATTGCCAGCCGTCGATGATGTCGCCGACGAGATAGAGCGTCTCGCAATCCACATGCCTGAGAAACGCGAGCAGTTCACCGGCCTGGCAGCCGGGCGTGCCCAGGTGCAGGTCCGAGATCCAAACCGTGCGCACGCGCAGGCTCGCGGCCGGCTCGTCATCGGCACGCGATGCGGTCAGCGGCAATGCCATGGCGGGAATGAAGTCGCGCTGCATGGAACGCAATGCTCGCGCAGGCCGGTGACCGCGGCGTGTCGGCGGCATGACGTGCCGATGACGTGCGCCACGCACCCCGCCGCCGTGTCACGAGACTCGCATGTCCTGCCGCGTCGCATCCACCGTTCCCGAGGCGCCGTGATGGCCGTGGAGACCGGCGGTTGCCCGCACACGGTCACCCGAGAAGACGCCTCGATCGATCTCGACGCGGTCGACCTCCTGCTAGAGATTCAAGACGAACCCCGTGCTGGCCGAGGTTGTCAGGTTCATCGAGATCAAGGACCTGCTGACCCCATGACGCGGCCGGACCGTGGCGGCGGCCCGATCCCTTGAAACGGCGTGCGAACAGGCAGTTGATCGGGCGATCGCGGCGGCGCGGTCGCGGCATCCTGCGAAGGCGCTCCGGAACACTGGCGGCCGTGCGCGCTTCGCCCTCCGCCTGCGTGGACCCTTTTCATGGCCCTGCCCGGTATCGCTGTGTCGCTCCTGCGGTGGCTCGACACCCTCAAGTTCAAGATCGTCGCGATGACGGTGGTGACTGCCGTGCTGGCGGCGCTCGCCAGCACGCAGCTCGCGATGACCGCCAGCCGCGCCGACCTCGAACGCGTGCTGCTCGAAAACGACCGCGACGATGGCGAGCGCATGGCCGCGATGATCGCCAGCAAGCTCGACACCTTGCAGCACGCGCTCAAGGCGTTGGCGCGCACGACCACCGCCGAACAACTGAACGACCCCGACGCGATCGCGAAGGTTCTGCGCGACAAACCCGCGATGGCGGTGCTGTTCGACTCCTTCTTCGCCACGCGCGCCGACGGCACCATGCTGGCGCGCATCGAGAAGGGGGCAACCGGCACCGCACTGCCGAACGTGGCCGATCGCGCGTACTTTCGCAAGGCGATGGCCGGCGATCAGACAGTCGTCTCCGATCCGCTGCTCGGGCGCGTCAGCAACACGCCGATCGTGGTCATCGCCGCGCCGGTGATCGCGGCCGACGGCCGCAGCATCGGGGTCGTCGCCGGCTCGCTGAGCCTGCATTCGGCCAGCCTGCTGTCGAACCTTTCCCGCATCGGCGAGCGCGACGCCTCGCGCGTTCTGGTGATGGACCGTGCCGGTGTGCTGCTCGCCCACCCCGACCCGGCACGCTTGCTCGCGAACGCCGCCGACGAAGCCGGCCTGAGCGACATCTTCAAGGCGTGGCGCGACTCGGGCAGCCCGATCGACACGCGGGGTGTGGCCACGCTGACGGGCACCTACATGGTGACGATGACGGGCATTCCGTCGTCGGACTGGGTGCTGGTGCACATCACGCCAGAAGCCGCGGCGATGGCGCCGCTCGTTGCCGCGCGACGCACGGCCCTGCAGGCAGCTGCCGGCGTCGGCCTGGCCGCGGCCGTGCTCGCGGGCCTGCTCGCCTGGCACCTGACGCAACCGATCTCGCGGCTGCGCAACCGCGCGCAGCAGATGCTGAGCGAAGACACGCCCGCTGTCGACCGCTGGCCGCGCGAAACCGGTGAGGTCGGCCACCTTGCCGAGGCGTTTCAGCGCGTGGTCGAACAGCGCCAATCGCGCCAGCGCGAAACCCAGGCATTGCTGCACCAGCTGCAAGCGGTGCTCGATCACGCCGAAGTCGGCATCGCACTGACGCGTAACGGCCACTTCGAGCTTGTCAGCCGCGCCTTCTGCCGCGTCTTTCGCTGGACGCCAGCGCAGCTGATCGGACAGTCGACACGCGCGATCTATGCGTCTGACGCGGCCTACGAAGCCCTGTCGGAACGCGCGAAGCCGGCGTTTCTCGCGCATGGCGCGTTCGACGGCGAAATCGAGCTGGTGCGCCGCGACGGCCAGCCGTTCTGGGCCCACATGCGCGGCCGCGCGGTGGTGCCCGGTGATCGCTCGCAGGGCACGATCTGGACCATGGAAGACGTGACCGAGGTGCGCGAGCAGCGCGAGCGGCTGACCTGGTCCTCGAGCCACGACTCGCTGACCGGCCTGGCGAACCGCGCCGCGTTCGAGGTGCTGCTCGAACACGCGAGTGCGCGCGCCGCGAGCGAGCCCTTCTGCGCGCTGTTCATCGACCTCGACCGCTTCAAGCAGGTCAACGACACCGGAGGCCATGCCGCCGGCGATGCGTTGCTGCGCGACGTGGCGCAGGTGCTCGCCGCGCAGGTGCGCAAGTCGGACACGGTGGCGCGGCTCGGTGGCGACGAGTTCGCGGTGCTGCTCGACCACTGCCCTGTCGCGCAGGCGCAAGTCATCGCCGAGAAGCTCCGCAGTGCGGTGGTCGCCTACGAGCTGCTCTGGGAGGGCCGCACGCACAGCGTCGGCGCGAGCATCGGCCTGGTGCCGGTGGGCGCCTCGATGGGCACGGCGGCCGAAGTGCTGGCTGCCGCCGACGCGGCCTGCTACGAGGCCAAACGCCAGGGCCGCAACCGCGTCACGATGCACGCGGCCTCGTGAGCGGGCCGGTGCGGGCTCGAGTACCGATTCAGCGGATCGTGAACGCGCTCGGCAGCGCCTTGGCGGCACCTGCGCCGATCGACGCGCCGAACCTCTTCGCGAGCCGCTCGGCGACGTTTTCCTTGGGCGTGTAGTCGATCACCTCTTCGGCCTTGATCACTTCGCGCGCCACGTAGTCGAGGCTGCCGAGGTGGTCGATCAGGCCCAGGCCGAGCGCCTGCTCGCCGTTCCAGAACAGGCCGCTGAACAACTCGGGAGTTTCTTTCAGTCGCGTGCCGCGGCCCTGCTTCACGACGGCGATGAACTGCCGATGAATCTGGTCGAGCATGGTCTGGATGAAGGCGCGCTGCTTCTCGGGCAGCGGCGAAAACGGGTCGCCGATGCCTTTGTTCTCGCCGGCCGTCAGCAGGCGGCGCTCGACACCGAGCTTTTCCATCAGGCCGGCCGCGCCGAAGCTGTCCATCAGCACGCCGATCGAGCCGACGATCGAGGCCTTGTCGGCATAGATCTCGTCGGCCGCCACGGCGATGTAGTACGCACCCGACGCGCAGGTTTCTTCGACGACCGCGTAGACCTTCTTGTCTTTGTGCAGCTTCTTCAGGCGCCGGATTTCGTCGTTGATGATGCCGGCCTGCACCGGGCTGCCGCCGGGCGAGTTGATGCGCAGCACGATGGCCTTGGCGTTGTCGTCTTCGAACGCGGTCTTGAGGCCGGGGAGCAGGTTCTCGGCGCTCGCCTCGGCGCCGGCGGCGATCTCGCCGCGCACCTCGATCAGCGCGGTATGCGGGCCGGCGGGCGCGGTCGCGTGGTTGCGCGCCGCGAAGATCGCGTAGCCCACCGCCATCACGAGCAGCAGCCACGAAAGGCGGAAAAAATTGCGCCAGCGGCGATCGGCGCGGCGGTCGCGCAGCATGTCGCGGGCGAACTGCTCGGCGACACCGTCCCACTGGCTCGGGTGCGTGGCCGCGGGCGCGACGGGAACAGGGGCGGATGGCGCGGCCGGGAACGGCGGCAATTGGTCTTCAGGGGTGCTCATGATGGCCTTGTGGCCTCGCGCCGTTGAATCAGGCGAAGGCGGGTTTCGTGTCGCGAGAAGGATACCAATAGACCTGACCGTCGCGCTCGAACGCGTCGATCACGGTGAGCTTGCCGCGCCCGCACGGGCCGCCGGCACAGCGGCCGGTGAGCGGCTCGTAGACCGCGCCGTGGATCGAGCACATGATGAATTCCTTGCCCGAATCGAGGAACTCGCCGTACTGCCAGTCCATCTCGGTCGGCACGTGCAGGCAGCGGTTCAGGTAACCCACGACCCGGCCGTCGAAGCGCAGCACGAAGGCGCGCGCCGGTTCGCGGTAGTGCAGCACGTCGAACACGAACGCGTTGCCTTTCTCGGCGAGTTCGGTCGAGGCGCAGAGCGGCAGCGGGTCGGGCTTGACCGGCGTGATAGGGACGATAGGGCCAGCGACAGGCTCATCCATGCCGAACCAGCCAGTCGTGCAGATCGACCACCGAATGCGCCACGTGTCGCGCGATGAAGCCGGCGAACGATGCGGGGTCGTGCGCGCCGTAGCTGACGCCGATGCTGGCGGTGCCGGCGTTGCGCGCAAGCTGCAGGTCGTGCGTGGTGTCGCCGATCATCACGGTGCGCTCGGGCGCGATCTGAAAGTGGTCCATCAGCTCGACGAGCATGCGCGGATCGGGCTTCGAGGCGGTCTCGTCGGCGGTGCGGGTGGCATCGAAGAGGCCGCGCAGCGCGGAGGTGTGCAGCGCGTCGTCGAGGCCGCGGCGGGATTTGCCGGTCGCGACGGCGAGCAGGTGACCGCGGGCTTTGAGGTCTTGCAGCATCGCCAGCGTGCCGTCGAAGAACACGATCTCGTGCTGGCGCGCGAAGTAGTGGTGCCGATAGCGCTCGCCCAACGCCTTGTAGCGCTCCCGGGGCAGGTCGGGCACGGCGTGTTGCAGCGCCTCGACCAGGCCCATGCCGATCACATAGCTGGCCTGCTCGGTGCTCGGCACCGGCACGCCGAGGTCGGCGCAGGCGGCCTGAATGCAGCGGGCGATCAGCGCGGTCGAATCGAACAGCGTGCCGTCCCAGTCGAACACGATCAGATCAAAGCTGCGGGTGGATGTCATTTGGAGGCCGGCTTGGCCAATGCGTGGATCAATGCAACACATTCTGCCGGCAGCGGCGCTTCGAGCTCGATCACCTCGCCAGTGCCGGGGTGGCTGAAGCGCAGGTGGCGGGCATGCAGGAACATGCGGTCGAACCTGACGTTCTTCACCACATCGCCGCGCGCGAGCGACTTGTTCAGCGCGAAGTCGCCGTACTTCTCGTCGCCGACGATGGCGTGGCCTTCGTGGGTCAGGTGCACGCGGATCTGGTGGGTGCGGCCGGTCTTGATGGTCACATCGAGCAGCGTGAACGCATCGAATTGCTGAGCGATGCGCACCAGCGTGATTGACCGCTTGCCTTCGATGGACGCCGACCCCCGGTCATCCTGAGCTTGTCGAAGGACCACGTGGACGCGGCGCTCGCCCTCGGCGGTCAGGAACTTGTGCAGCGCCACGTCGATAACCTTCTTCGACGCCGGCCACGCGCCGATCACCAGCGCCGCGTAGGTCTTGCCGGTCTCGCGTTGGCGCAACTGATCTTGCAGCGCGACCAGCGCCGAGCGCTTCTTCGCGATCAGCAGCAGGCCGGAGGTTTCCTTGTCGAGCCGGTGCACGAGCTCAAGGAACTTCGCGGTCGGCCGGGCCTGGCGCAACTGCTCGATCACGCCCGAGCTCACGCCGCTGCCGCCATGCACCGCCACGCCGGCCGGCTTGTCGATCGCGATCAGAAACTCGTCTTCGAACACGACCGGGAACTCGCGCGCCGGCGCGGTGGGCGCTTCGCTGCGGTCGGCCGCGTTCTTGGAAGTACGCACCGGCGGCACGCGGATCTCGTCACCCAGCGCGAGCCGCGTGTCGGCGCCCGCCCTGCCCTTGTTGACGCGCACTTCACCGGAGCGAATCACGCGGTAGACATGCGTCTTGGGCACGCCCTTGAGCAGCTTGACGAGAAAGTTGTCGAGCCGTTGGCCTTCCGAGGCCTCGTCGATCAAGACGCGCTGAACCGCCAGGGCCGGCGCCGGCGCCGGGGTTCGGGTTCCGGCGGGAGCCGGCTGATTGGCCCCTATAATGCGTCGCACCACGTTGCTGCTGTAAGTG
>JANMWQ010000321.1:0-2557 GCA_031394085.1 Rhizobacter sp.
GATCGTGCAAGCCGATCTGGCCAAGACGCTCGAGGCGATCGCCGACAAGGGTCAAGCCGGCTTCTACAAAGGCGCGGTGGGCGCCGCACTGGTCGCGAGCAGCGCGGCCGGCAAAGGCATCGTCACGCAGGCCGACCTCGACCAGTACACCACCCGAGAGCTCAAGCCGGTCGAGTGCAACTACCGCGGCTACGGCATCGTTTCGGCGCCGCCGCCGAGTTCGGGCGGCGTGGTGATCTGCGAGATTCTCAACATCCTCGAAGGCTATCCGCTCAAGGCGATGGGGTTCAGATCGGCGCAGTCGGTGCACTACCAGATCGAGGCGATGCGCCACGCGTATGTCGACCGCAACAGCTACCTCGGCGACCCCGATTTCGTGAAGAACCCGCTCGATCGGTTGCTCGACAAAAACTACGCCGCGCAGATTCGCGCGGCAATCGCGCCCGACAAGGCCGGCGTCTCGAAAGACATCAAACCCGGCGTGTCTCCGCATGAAGGCAGCAACACCACGCACTACTCGATCGTCGACAAGTTCGGCAACGCGGTGTCGGTGACCTACACGCTCAACGACTGGTTCGGCGCGAAGGTCACGGCCGCGAAGACCGGCGTGTTGCTCAACAACGAGATGGACGATTTCACCGCGAAGATCGGCGTGCCCAACCTGTACGGTTTGGTGCAGGGCGAGGCCAACAAAATAGAGCCGGGCAAGCGCCCGCTGAGTTCGATGAGCCCGACCGTCGTCACGAAAGACGGCAAGACCGTGATGGTCGTCGGCACGCCGGGCGGCAGCCGCATCATCACCGCGGTGCTGCACACGATCATCAACGTGATCGACTACGGCATGAACGCGCAAGAGGCCGTCGACGCGCCGAAATTCCACCAGCAATGGCTGCCCGAGGCGACCCACGTCGACAACTTCGCGCTCAGCCCCGACACCCGCAAGATTCTCGAAGGCTGGGGCCAGGCGTTCGGCGATCCGCAGCCGATGGGCCACCTCGCGGTGATCCTGGTCGGTGCGCCTTCGCTCGGCGGCGAGCCGGTTGGCAAGAACCGCTTCTATGGTGCGAACGACCCACGGCGGAGTTCTGGGCTGGCGGCGGGCTATTGAGCCAGTGCGCGCGCTACCACCCGACGATCAGCGCGATCAGGCCGACGACGAGGGCGGCTCGCGTCGCCCGGTAGAGCGCCGGGCTCCAGCGTTTGAAGCGGCGCCGGTGACGGCCGAGAAAGGCCGAGATGCGAAACAGCCGACCGATCAGGCCGGTCGGGTCGCCAGCGTCGTTCGGCGAAGCGGCCGCGCTCATCACATGGCGTGAGAACGCGCGGTTCAAGGCCGCGGCCCAGCGAAAGCGCAGCGGCCGCTCGATGTCGCAGAGCAAGATCAAGCGGCTCTGGTCGGTGTCGTTGCGCACCCAGTGCAGGTAGGTTTCGTCGAACACCACGCCGACGCCGTCGCGCCAGCTGAAGGCTTCGCCGTCGACCCAGATCGTGCAGCGGTCGTCGTTCGGTGTTTCGAGCCCGAGGTGGTAGCGCATCGAGCCGGCGTACGGGTCGCGGTGCGGGTTGAGCTTCGAGTGCGGCGGCAGCTCGGCGAACAGCGCGGCCTTGATCGCCGGCACCTGCTGAAGCAGCTCGACCGTGCGCGGGCAATAGCGCTCGGCCGAGGGCGGCCGCACCTCGTACCACTTCAGGTAGAAGCGCTTCCAGCCTTCTTTGAAGAACGAATTGAACCCGGCATCGTCGCCATGTTCCGAAGCCTTGATGCGGCGCATCTCGATCAGCGCACGGGCCTCGTCGCGGATCACCGGCCAATGTGCCTCGAACTCACGCAGCCCAGGGAAACTGTCGACCGGAACATAGGGCCGCGTCGACACGCTGGAGAGCATGTACATCAGCGCGTTGACCGGTGCCAGCAGCGCCGAATGGTCGAAGACTTGCTTGAACCACCCGTGCCGAACGCGTCCACGCAACTGCACCACCGCGATCGAGCAAAGGAACACGCCGAGCACCAGCCACTTGATCATTCGCTTCCCCCGGCGCGAGTGTCGTTTGCCGAGCGAGCCTGGGTGTCGAAGCCGGCCTGCGCCAGCGTCGCAATTCGCGTCGGTGCGTAGGACGAAGCCGCGAGCGGCGACACTCGAGCTCCCTTCCACCTTTTCGACAGGCCCGTGATGACACTCCCACACGCCTCCGCCATGCTGCTTGCCACGCTGATCGCGAGCGCCGCCCACGCGGCCGAGCGGCTGCCGACGATCGCACCCGCGCAATACACCGACGAACAGAAGAAGGTGGCCGAAGATTTTCTGGCCGCACGCAAGGTGCCCGTGTTCGGCCCCTTCGAGCCGCTGATGCACAGCCCGCAGGTCATGAGCCAGGCACGCGCGATGGGCGACTACCTGCGCTACAACTCGGCCATCGGCAACACGCTCAGCGAGCTCGCGATCCTCGTGACCGCGCGCGAGTGGACGCAAGACTACGAGTGGTACGTGCACCACCCGATCGCGCTGAAGGTGGGCATCAAGCCCGAGATCGCCGACGCGATCGCCGATGGCCGCCG
>JANMWQ010000263.1:0-2726 GCA_031394085.1 Rhizobacter sp.
ATCGAGAGCTACAACGGCGCGGTGATCGACGCCGTGCACGATGCGGCCGACCAGATCAGCTCGGTGCGATCGATCGAGCGCCAGCAAGTGCAGCAGGTCAGTGCGCTGAGCGCGTCCGAGTCGGCCTACGACCTCGCGACGCAGCGCTACAAGGCCGGCCTCGGCTCCTATCTCACCGTGCTGAACGCCGAAGCCAGCGTACTGAGCCAGCGCCGCCTCGGCGCCGACCTGAAGGCGCGTGCGCTCGACGTGCAGATCGGCCTGATCCGCGCACTCGGCGGCGGCTACGTCGAACAAACCACGCAGACCGCGGCGAACATCGAAACGAATTTCCGGAGAACCCCATGAGCGCCCCCGAAAACACCACCCCCTCCGCCGAAGCGCCCAAGGGCAACCCGGCGCGCAAGCGCGCGCTGACCGCCGTGGCTGCTGCGGTCGTCGTCGCCGGCATCGCCTACGGCATCTATTGGGCGATGGTGCTGAACCACTATGAATCGACCGACAACGCCTACGTGCAGGGCAATGTCGTGCAGCTGACGCCACAGGTCGGCGGCACCGTGGTGGCGATCAACGCCGACGACACCGACCTCGTCAAGGCGGGCCAACTGCTCGTCAAGCTCGACCCGGCGGATGCCCAGGTCGCGCTCGATCAAGCCGAAGCGCAGCTCGCGCAGACGGTGCGCGAAGTGCGCACGCTGTACGCGAACAACAGCACGCTAAAGGCGCAGATCGCGCTGCGCGAGGCCGATCTGGCGCGCGCGCAGAGCGAGCAAGCGCGCGCGCAAGACGATGTGTCACGCCGCTTGCCGCTGGTGGCCACAGGCGCCGTCGGCAAGGAAGAGTTCAACCACGCGACCGCGTCGCTCTCGGCTGCGAAGAGCAGCGTGGTGGCCGCGCAATCGGCGGTCGTCGCCGCGCGCGAGCAGCTCACGTCGAACCAGACGCTGACCGACGGAACCGCCGCTGCCGAACACCCGAACGTGCTGCGCGCCGCAGCCAAAGTGCGTGAGGCCTACCTCGCGCTGCGCCGTGCCGACCTGCTCGCACCGGTCGACGGCTTCGTCGCCAAGCGCAGCGTGCAGCTCGGCCAGCGCGTGCAGGCCGGGGCGCCGCTGATGTCGGTGATCGCGCTGAATCAGCTTTGGGTCGAGGCGAACTTCAAGGAAAGCCAGTTGAAGAACCTGCGCATCGGCCAGCCGGTGACGCTGCAAGCCGACGTGTACGGCAAGCAGGTCGAGTACGCCGGCAAGATCGAAGGCCTGGGCGCGGGCACTGGCGCGGCCTTCGCGCTGCTGCCGGCGCAGAACGCGACCGGCAACTGGATCAAGGTCGTGCAGCGCGTGCCGGTGCGCATCCGGCTCGACGCAAAGCAGCTGGTCGTGCACCCGCTGCGCGTCGGCCTCTCGATGGACGCGAAGGTCGACATCGTGAAGACCGATGGCGCGATGCTGGCCGACGGCTCGCGCGCTTCGACGATCGCGCAGACCAGCGTGTTCGGAGGCGACAACAGCGCGGCCGATGTCGAGGTGCGCCGAATCATCGCGGCCAACGGCGGCAAGGTCGGCGCGCCCTCGGTGGCCGCGGTCCGGGCCGCCAAGCCGGCGCCAGCATCGGTCGCGGCCGCCGCGAGCGTGTCGTCGGCTGCTTCGGTCGCGACCCTCGCCGGTTCGACCGCCGCCCCGCCTGCGGCCGTATTGAAGTGATGCGCTGCAGCGACTGACCATGTCTTCCACCGCAGCCGATCTGCCTGCAGGCGCGAGTGCCCCGGCGCCATCACCGGCCGCCGCGCCGCCCAAGCCTGGCGCGTTCCCGCCGTTGACCGGCAGTCAGCTCGTGCTCGGCACGATCGCGCTGTCGCTCGCGACCTTCATGAACGTGCTCGACACCTCGATCGCGAACGTGTCGATTCCCGCGATCTCGGGCGATCTGGGCGTGAGCCCGTCGCAAGGCACCTGGGTCATCACCTCGTTCGCGGTCGCGAATGCGATCTCGGTGCCGCTGACCGGCTGGCTCACGCAGCGTTTCGGTCAAGTGCGCTTGTTCACCGCCAGCGTGCTGCTGTTCGTGATCGCCTCGTGGCTGTGCGGTCTCGCGCCGAGCATGGGCACGTTGATCGCCTTTCGGGTGCTGCAGGGCTTCGTCGCCGGGCCGATGATTCCGCTCTCGCAAACGCTGCTGCTCGCGAGCTACCCGGCGGCCAAGGCCGGCACCGCGATGGCGATGTGGGCGATGACCGTGCTGGTGGCGCCTGTGGCCGGGCCGCTGCTCGGCGGCTGGATCACCGACAACGTCTCGTGGCCGTGGATCTTCTACATCAACATCCCCGTCGGAATTTTGGCAGCCGGCCTGACCTGGATGATCTATCACAAGCGCGACCCCGGCCCGAGGCGCGTGCCGCTCGACGTCATCGGCCTGGGCCTGCTCGTGCTGTTCGTCGGCGCGATGCAGATCATGATCGACAAGGGACAGGAGCTCGACTGGTTCAACTCCGGCCAGATCGTCATCCTCGCCGTCACGGCCGTGGTCGCGTTCCTGTTCTTCCTCGCGTGGGAGCTGACCGACAAGCACCCGGTGGTCGACCTGCGCCTGTTCGCGCGCCGTAACTTTCTCGTCGGCACGGTCTCGCTGTCGCTCGCCTACGGCCTGTTCTTCGGCAACGTCGTGCTGCTGCCGCTGTGGCTGCAGCAGTACATGGGCTACACCGCCACGTGGGCGGGTCTGGCGAC
>JANMWQ010000479.1:0-4618 GCA_031394085.1 Rhizobacter sp.
CGGCGAGATCAGCAGCACGCGCACGATGCCCTGGCCGGGAAACGGGTCGTTGATCAGCAGCGCCAGGCCCACACCGAGCACGACCGTGATCACGATCACCCAGCCGAGCAACTGGACCGTCTGCAGCACCGAGGGCCAGAAGTCGGGGTCGGTGATGAAGTACTTGAAGTTCTCCAACCCGACGAAGCCGTGCTCACCGGATTGGTTCAGGTTGTAGTGGATGAGCGAAAAATAGATCGTCATCACCAGCGGCACGATCATCCACGCGAACAGCGTGACGACCGCTGGCGCGAGCAGCGCGCGGGGCAGGAAGCGGGACATGGCAGGCCTTTCAAGAACGAGCGAAAGCACGGGCGGCTTGCGCCGCCCGCATCACATCACTTCTTGTAGTACCCGCCCTTGGTCATCTCACGCTCGGCCGCGGTTTGCGCGGTCTTCAGCGCCGCATCGACCGTGACCTTGCCAGCGAGCGCCGCGCTCATCTGCTGGCCCACCGCCAAGCCGATCGCCTGGAACTCGGGGATCGCCGCGTACTGCACGCCGACGTAAGGCGACTTCGGCAAGGTGCTGTCGTTCGGGTTCGCGCTGTCGATCGCCTTCTTCTCTTCGACGGCGAACTTCGCGACCTTCTGGAACTCGGGGTTCGCGTAGGTCGACTTGCGCGTGCCGGTCGGCACCGTGGCCCAGCCACCGCTCTTGGCGATCAGGGCGATGTAGTCTTTCGAGGTCGCCCAGGTGATGAACTTCTGCGCCGCAGCAGGCTGCTTCGACGACGCCGGAATCGCCAGATTCCACGACCACAGCCAGTTCGCACCCTTGTTCGTCACCGCCGTCGGCGCAGCCGCAAAAGCCACCTTGTCGGCCACCTTCGACTGCTTCGGATCGCTGATGAACGAGGCCGCGATCGTCGCGTCGATCCACACGCCGCACTTGCCTTCATTGAACAGCGCGAGGTTCTCGTTGAAGCTGTTGGCAGAAGCGCCCGGCGGCCCGTACTTCTTCATCAGGTCGACGTATTGGGTGATCGCGTCTTTCCACGGCTTGGTGTCGATCTGCGGCTTCCAGGCCATGTCGAACCACTGCCCGCCGTAGGCGTTGACCATCGTGGTGAGGAACGCCATGTTGTCGCCCCAGCCCGGCTTGCCGCGCAGGCACAGGCCATACACGCCCTTGGCCGGGTCGTGGATCTTGGCGACGATGTCGGCCATTTGCGCCCAGGTCGGGTTCGGCGGCATCGTCAGGCCCTTGGCCTTGACCAGGTCTTCGCGGTACATCGTCATCGAGCTCTCGCCGTAGAACGGCGCGGCGTAGAGCTTGCCGCCTTGCGAGAGGCCGCTGCGGATGGCCGGCAGGATGTCGTCGACGTCGTAGGCGGCATCGGTCTTGATCTCGGTCAGCCAGCCTTTCTTGCTCCAGATCGGCGCCTCGTACAGGCCGATCGTCATCACGTCGAACTGCCCGCCTTTGGTCGCGATGTCGGTCGTCACGCGCTGGCGCAGCACGCCTTCTTCGAGCGTGACCCACTTCAGCGTGATGCCGGGGTTCGCGGCCTCAAATTCCTTCGTGTGCTTCTGCATCTCGATCATGTGGCCGTTGTTGACGGTGGCGATGACGAGGTCGACCGCGTGCGCCGAAGCGGCGGCGATCACGCTGAGCCCGAAGGCAACGGCGGTCTTGAGTTTCATGGGTCTTGTCTCCTGTTGTTCGATAAACACGTGCGGCGCGGGGAGCAGCCGACCTTCGGACGATAGGCGTATCGAGTTGCTCGATTCGGTACCACTCGCGCCAGTACCGGTACTCTGTTGCGTCGACCCACTGGTGGTTTCCTTTGTTTCCGCGTCATTTCACCAGCCTTGCGCGTTCCTTAACAAAAGGGATGCGCGCGGGAATGCTTTTGCTTACCGTGGCGGCTGAAAAAGGAGCCGGCCACCATGCAGCATGACCTCGTCGTGAAGACCAAGACCCTCGGCGGCGTCAGTGACTTGACCCTGTTCGCGCCGATCCGGCAGGGCTTCGTGCCGTCGCTTGAATCGGTGACTTACAAGACCCGCCTGAAGACGCTGCTGCGCACGCTCAGCGGCGCGCGCACCAGCTCGATCGAGTACTCGCTGACGCGGGCGTTCTCCGACAGCGTGCAACGCGTCAACGCGATCCACTCGGTGCGCGTGGTGGTCCGCGAGCCCGAGAACATCGTGATGCTGGCCGCCACGTTCGACGGCGCCTGGGAAACCTACATCCGGGTGCTCTGGCAGAAGGTCGGCACGCTGCTCGACGTGATTTTCTGCAACACCGAAGGCTATGTCGGCAGCTGGAACCACAGCTACGAGGAATGGGCGGCGTGGGCGAAGCGGGTTCAGGTCGAGACCGAATTCTTCTACAGCACGCCCGGCCTGACCGTCGCCGACACCGCCTACCTGCGCGGCCAGGAGGCGCTCCACCGCGACCGGCCGCCGCCTGCCTCGGACCCGGCCGGTGCCGCCTACGCCGTGACCAGCCCGGAGCTGCAGGCCTGGCAGCAGGCCACCGGGCTCGGGGCCGGTGCGCCCCCCGCAGTGACGTCGATACCGATGCCGATGATCGCGAACATCGCCGAGACCTTGACGCAGGGCCTGCAGGCGCTGGCGCTCGTCTACCGCCTGACCGATCTCTACCTGCCGGGCACCGACGACGGCGACTACCTGCAGCGCGCTGCGCCCGATCTGCTGCTCGAGTTCCACAAGCTCGACGCGCTGAACCCGCTGCGCTTCATGCCGGAAGGTTCGCCGCCGCGCCTGCGCTTCGCCAAACAGCTCGCGTGGTTCGAAGCAGCGCGCAGCTCCGTGCACACGCCGCCTGCGCCCACCGGCTGGCCGATCGCCGGGGGCGACGTGCAGGGCGGCATCGTCAACGAATACACCGACACCAGCCACGGCGCGCTGCTGCTGATCGCACTCGACAGCGTCGCCGCGTGGGCCGATTTCCTGACCCGCATCGGTGCCCTGCTGACGCTCGACAACAGCCCCGTTGCCCCCGGCCCCGTGTTCGTCAACCTCGCGTTCACGCCCGAGGGCCTGCGCGCGACCGGCGTGCCCGAGGCCGAGCTGGCGCGCTTCCCGGCCGAGTTTCGCGAGGGCATGGCGGCGCGCGCCAGCGTGCTCGGCGACCTGCGCGCCAACCACCCGCGGCGCTGGCACCTGCCGCAGCGCAACTGGCGCGCCGAGTCGGCCGCGGGGGGCGATGCACGCATGCTGACGCGGTGCGCGGGCGCGGGCGCCGAGGTCGAGCTGTCGTCGGTGCACGTCGTCGTGCAGTTGCGCGTGGCCAGCGACAGCGCCGAGTACGACGACATCGGCAGTGCCGCTCACCCGTTGAACGCGATGGCGATCGAGGTGCTCGGCCCGGCCGACTCGGGCGTCGAACTGCTGTCGGTGCAGGCGATGCGGCGCCACTTCAAGGCGCCGCACATCGCCTGGGAGCACTTCGGCTTCGTCGACGGCATCGGCCAGCCCGCGCTCGACCCCGCGGCTGCCGGCACGGTCTACCCGAACGTGGTGCCGCTCGGCGACCTGCTGCTCGGCCACGCGAACGGCGCCGACGCGTCCACGGTGCCCTGCGGCGACCTGCGGCACAACGGCAGCTTCCTGGTCGTGCGCAAGCTGCGCCAGGACGTGGCGGCACTCGAACAGGTGCTTGCCCACGCGACCGCCGGCGGCACCAAGACGCGCGATGACGTGCTGACACGCCTGATGGGCCGCACGCCCGACGGCAACTCGCCGCTCGCGCCCGCCACGGCCCCCGCGCGCTCGAACGACTTCGACTACGCGGCCGACCCGACCGGCGCCCGGTGCCCGTTCCACGCCCACGCCCGCCGCGCCAACCCGCGCGCCCAGCCGCTGACGCACGAACCGGCGGGCGGGCGCTTGCCGCGCATCGTGCGGCGCGGCATGTCGTACGGGCCGCGCTACGACGCGGGCAACGCCGCGGCGCCGGTCAACCTCGAAGAACGCGGCATCGTCTTCATGGCGTTCAACGCCAGCATCGGCGAGCAGTTCGAGACCGTCCAGCGCTGGATCAGCGGCGGCAACGCGGCCAGCG
Organism: Rhizobacter sp.; assembly: GCA_031394085.1. GTDB lineage: Bacteria > Pseudomonadota > Gammaproteobacteria > Burkholderiales > Burkholderiaceae_C > LMDS01. Next base: position 4,075 of record JANMWQ010000479.1, read on the forward strand.
GCGACACGGCCGGCACCCACTCGGCCCAAAGCGACCCGTTCCTCGGCGTGCCGATCGCCGGGCGCGCGCGCACCTTCCGCTACTTCGACGGCAGCGCCGTGCAACGCGTCGAGCTCAACTCCGCCGCCGACCCGACGCCGCTGGTGCGGCTCGAATGGGGCGCCTACCTGTTCGCGCCCTCGAAGACCGCGGTGAACACGTTGCAGGCGATCGCTGCGGCCGCGGTGCGGCCGGCGCCTGCCTGGTCGGTCAGCGAAGGGCTGGCGCTGCTCGAACAACTCGAAGCGGCCGACCGGCGCCTGGGCGACGCTGCCGCCACGCTCTGGAAGGCCGCGCTCGAAGACCCGGAAGAACGCCGCCTGTTCCGCAGCGCCGCGATCTGGGCGGCGATCCGCGCGCACCGCGGCGGCGTGCTGCGCACCTCGTTCGGCGTGCTCGTGGCCGACCGCGAGCGCGTGATGGAGGTCTTCGCCGACCGGGACCAGCGCTATTCGGTCAGTGGTTACCGCGACCGGATGGAGAAATCGTTCGGGTCGATCTTTCT
>JANMWQ010000482.1:0-1885 GCA_031394085.1 Rhizobacter sp.
CCGACGGTGCTGGGTGACAGCTTCAGCGTCTCGGCGATCATCGCCACGCTCTGGCCGCGCGCGAGCTGGATGAAGACCGAGAACTCGCGTTCACTCAGGGTTTCGGCCGGGCTCGCATCGCCGTCGAGTTGCGCCAGCGCGAGTGCCTGCGCGGTCTGCGCGTCGATGTAGCGCTGGCCACGCGCGACCGCGCTGACGGCTGCGATCAGCGCATCCGGGGCGCTGCGTTTCGTCAGATAGCCGAGCGCGCCGGCACGCAGCACGCGGCGCGGGTGGGCGGTGTCTTCGAACGCCGAGAGCGCCAGCACGCGCGCCTTCGGGTCTTGCGAGAGCAAGCGTCGCACCGCCTCCAGGCCGCCCATGCCGGGCATCGAGAGGTCCATCACGACGATGTCGGGTGCCACGCGCGCATACATCGCGCACGCCTCCTCGCCGCTTTCGGCTTCGGCCACGACCTCGATCTGCGCATCGGCGAGCAGCATGCGAAAGCCCATGCGCACCAGTGCATGGTCGTCGACCAACATGACGCGGATCATGGCGACGCAGCCGCAGCGCTGGTCGGCGTGGCCCCGAATGCGGGTGCGGCAGCACCCACTGCCAGCGGCAGCCGCACCTGCAAGCGCACACCGCGCGGCGCGGCGGCTGCGATCTCGAAGCTGCCGCCGAGCGACTCGGCGCGCTCGGCGAGCCAGCGCAGGCCGTGGTGGCCGGGCTTCTGCGACCAATCGGCAGCGAGGCCCACGCCGTCGTCGACCAGCGTCAGCGCGACGTGATCGGCGTGGCCGAGCACCGCCAGCGTCAGCCGGTGCGCCTGGCCGTGGCGCATCGCGTTCGTCAGGCCCTCTTGCGCGGCGCGGTACAGCGCGAGCGACACCTCGGCGGGCAGCACCGCGGCGCCGAGCGCGACCTCGAGCGCGACCTGCACACCGGCGTGGCTGCGCTGCGTGCGCTCGACCAGGTCGGCGAGCGCATCGGCCAGGCCGAGGTTGTCGAGCACCAGCGGCGTGAGGCGCGGGATCATGCCGTGCATCGCGTCGTACAGGCGCAGCGACTCTTCGGCGATCAAGCGCGCCGCGGCCTCGGCCTGCGGGTCGAGCGACTGCACGCGCTGCGCGATCGAGAGCGCCATGCTGCGCACCGCCGTCACCGACTGGCCGAGCTCGTCGTGCAGCTCGCGCGCGATCAGGCGGCGCTCGGCCTCGACATGCTGGTCGAGCCAGCGGGTCAGCTCGCGGCTGTCGGAGAGTTGCAGCTCGGCGCGCACTGCGCGGCGTTCGGTCTCGATGTGGCCTTGCAGCTCGCCGACCATGCGGTTGAAGGCCGCGCCGATCGCCGCCGCCTCGAGCCCCGCCAGCGGCGGCAGCGGCGGCAGCGCCGCGTTGAAATGACCGGCCTGCAACTCGTTCAGCGCCTGCACGATCTGGCCGAACGGCCGCACGGCGCGGCCGACCAGCCAGAACACCAGCGCGTTGACGACGAGCAGCATCGCCAGCGCGCCGGCGGTCATCGCGACGACGCTGTCCCAGGCATCGACCTCGGCGCGCGAGGCATTCGCGCGCACCACGAGCTTGCCGTCGGGAAACGCGATGGATTGCACCGTGGGCGGTGGGCCGATCAAGGCGGCGAACCAGTCCGGTGCGTCGCGGCCGGCTTTATAGGTCGGCGGCGGTGAGCGGTAGAGCTCGGCGCCTTGCGCGTCGAACAAGGTGATGTCGTTGGAGCGCACCCGGCCGATGCCTTGCAGAAACGACAGCAAGGACGAGTTGCCGGTGGCGGCATAGCGCCACGCCGTGCGTTGCAGCAACTGCGACGCGACGCGGTTGGCCGCCACCACCTCCTCTTGCACCGAGTCGCGCAGGCTCCGCAATTGCAGCGCCACCACCAC
>JANMWQ010000485.1:0-5850 GCA_031394085.1 Rhizobacter sp.
CGACGCCGCACTCGGCGGCCTCGGCATCGCGCTCTTGCCGCGCTACCTGTGCGACGACGCGCTCGCCGATGGCCGGCTGGTGCGCGTGCTGCCCGCGTGGACCCCGCAGACCAAGTTCGGCACCGTGATCACCGCCGTCGCCACGCCGGAGCGCATGCGCTCTGCGCGCAACCAGGCGCTGCTTGCGTTCTTGAGCGAAGCGGGCGGCGCGTAGCCCGCGCGCTCAGGTCTGCAGCGCGAGCTGTCGCACGACGACGCGCCCACGCCCGCCGGCCGGCACGGCCGAGGTGTGCTGCACAAGCATCAGCACGAGGCGCTTCAGCCCGTCCCACGGGTCTTGCGGCCAGTCGGGGTGCTTGAGGCCCTTGACGAGGCCGTCGCACACTTGCGCGGCTTCGAGCAGGTGCGCGACGGTGGCGTCGGCCAGCATCGGCACGACGCGCTCGAACAGCCGCTCTTTCGCGCCCCACACGCGCCCCTCGCGCAGCGCCATCGGCAGCGGTTTGCCATTGGCCACCGCCTCTTTCACGCGCTTCAATGCGCGGATGTCTTCGGTCAATGTCCAGTGCACCAGCACCGCGGCCTCGCCCTCGGCCTGCAGCCCGTCGAGCATGCGCAGCGCGCGAGCCACTTGGCCGGCGAGCACCGCTTCGCCGAGCTTGAAGACGTCGTAGCGGGCCACGTTGAGCACCGCCGATTCGATCTGCGCGAAGCCGAGCTCGCCGGCCGGGTAGAGCAGGCCGAGCTTCTGAATTTCCTGATGCGCTGCGAGCAGGTTGCCCTCGATGCGATCGGCGAAGAAAGCGAGCGTGCGCTGGCCGTCCTCGCCTGCGATGACGCGCTGGCCCTGCGCCGCGAGCCTTTGTGCAATCCACTGCGGCAGCGCCTTGCGCTCGATCGGGTCGACCTTGAGCGTCACGCCCGCACCATCGAGCGCGGTGAACCACGCGCTGCTCTGCTGCGTGCGGTCGAGCTTGGGCAGTTGCACCAGCGTGACGACGTCGTCGCTCAACGCACTGCAATAGCGCTGCAGTGCTTCCGAGCCGTCCTTGCCGGGCTTGCCAGACGGAATGCGGATCTCGATCAGCTGACGTTCCGAGAACAGGCTCATCGCCGCCCCGGCGCCGAGCAAACCGCTCCAGTCGAAGTGCTGGCCGGCGACGGTGTGCACCTGCCGCTCGGCGCAACCGCTTGCACGCGCGGCCGCGCGGATCGTGTCGCCAGCCTCTTGCGCGAGCAGCGGCTCGTCGCCCCAGACGGTGTAGATCGGGCGCAGCCCTCTTTGCAGGTGCGCGGCGAGTTGGTCGGCGCGAATTTGCATCAGAAGGTTTGAACTGACGCGAGCCGCCGCATCACCTGCGAGACGATGTCGCTCTGCATCGCGCGGTAGAGGAAGTTTTCTTCCTGCTCCTTGGCGAGCGCCGCGCTCTCGGTGTAGCTCAGGTCGCGGCTTTGCAGCAGCTCGGTCTCGGGGATCAACTCGCGGCCGCTGACGCTGCGCACGCGGAACTTGAAGCGCGCGTGCAGCCGGAACTCGGTCACCTGCCCGACCACACCGCTCGCCACGACGACCTTCTCGCGCCCATCGTCGATCGACTCCAGCACGACCTGCGCTTGCGCCAGCCCTTCGACGACCCGCGTCGTCGTGCTCGCGTTGATGTTGGTGCGCAGCTCGTCGGCCAGCGGCGAGCGCGGCTTGAAGTTGGCGAGCTGGATCGTGCCGAACTTCAACTCGGGCGCGCGCCGCAACTCGAAGCCACAGGCGGCCAGCGTACCCACCAGCGGCAATGTGGCCGCGATCAACAGGTGGCGGCGCGTCGTCATCGTCTTCATGCAATCAGACGACGATGTTGACCAAGCGGCCCGGCACCACGATCACCTTCTTCGGCCGCTTGCCTTCGGCGAACTTGATGAAGTCGGGGCTGTGCAGCGCCGCGTGCTCGATCGTGTGCTTGCCGGCATCGGCGGCCACGCGGATGCTGCCGCGCAGCTTGCCGTTGACCTGCAGCATCAGCTCGATTTCGCTTTGCACGAGAGCCGCCTCGTCGATCTGCGGCCAGGGCGCGTCGAGCAATTCACCGTGGGCCGTAGCGAAGCCGAGTTCGCCCCAGAGCGCATGCGTGATGTGCGGCGCGGCGGGGTACAGCACGCGCAGCAAAATGCCGACGCTTTCGCGCAGCGCTGCCGCGTCGACCGGCGTGTCGGCGAGCTTCGCGGCTTCGAGCGCGTTCAGCAGCTTCATCGCGCCCGAGGCGACGGTGTTGTATTGCAGGCGGTCGTAGTCGTGGCTGATCTGCTTGAGCAGCAGGTGCACTTCGCGGCGCAGCGCCGCTGCGGCGTCGCCGATGCCGCGGAAATCGCTGCCGCCCGCGCGGATCGCGTCGGCCTGCTTGAACGCGAAGTTCCAGAGCCGGCGCAGGTAGCGGTACGAGCCTTCGGCGCCTGTGTCGGACCAGATCGCGCTCTGGTCGGGTGGCGCGGCGAACATCGAGAACAGGCGGGCGGTGTCGGCGCCGAACTTCGCGATGATGTCGCGCGGCTCGACCACGTTGTTCTTCGACTTCGACATCTTCTCGGTGCCGCCGAGCACCACCGGCAAGCCGTCTTCGACCGCGGTCGCGCTGATCGGGTGGCCCTTGTCGTCGTGGCTGACGGTCACTTCGCCCGGGTAGAACCAACGCGTTTTTCCGTCGGCCCCTTCGCGGTAGAACGATTCGTTCAGCAGCATGCCCTGCGTGAACAGCTTGGTGAACGGCTCGCCGTACTTCACGAGCCCGATGTCGCGCATCGCCTTGGTCCAGAAGCGCGCGTAGAGCAGGTGCAGCACCGCGTGCTCGATGCCGCCGATGTACTGGTCCATCGGGTTCCAGTAGTCGGCGCGCTTGTCGACCATCGCATCCGCGCTGTCGGGGCAGGTGTAGCGCATGTAGTACCAGGCCGAATCGACGAAGGTGTCCATCGTGTCGGTCTCGCGCTTGGCCGGTTGGCCGCACGACGGGCAGGCGACGTTGAGAAACGCAGCGCATTTGTTGAGCGGGTTGCCCGAGCCATCGGGGATCAGATCCTCCGGCAGGACGACCGGCAAATCCTTCTCGGGCACCGGCACCACGCCGCACTTGGCGCAATGGATGATCGGGATCGGCGTGCCCCAGTAGCGCTGGCGGCTGATGCCCCAGTCGCGCAGGCGCCAGGTGGTCTTCTTCGCGCCCAGGCCTTTGTGCTCGAGCGCCGCGGCGAGCGTGTCGATCGCGACGCGGTACGACATGCCGCTGTACACGTCGGAGTTGATCGTCACCGCGCGTTCGCCGCTCGCGTCTTTCAGCGCGTACCAGTCTTGCCAGTGGTCGTAGGTGAAGTGCGGTTCGCCGTCGACGTGGATCACCTGCAGGATGTCGATGCCGTACTTTTTCGCGAACGCGAAATCGCGCTCGTCGTGCGCGGGCACACCCATGACCGCGCCGTCGCCGTAGCCCATCAGCACGTAGTTGCCGACCCACACGGGGATCGGCTCGTGGGTCAACGGGTGCTGGACCGTCAGGCCGGTCGCAACGCCCTTTTTCTCTTGCGTGGCGAGCTCCGCTTCGGTCGTGCCGCCGGCCTTGCATTGCTCGATGAATGCGGCGATCTGCGGGTTGCCCGCCGCGGCGTGCAGCGCCAGCGGGTGCTCGGGCGCGACCGCACAGAAGGTCACGCCCATGATCGTGTCGGCGCGGGTCGTGAAGACCCAGAGCTTGCCTTCGTCGATCGGCGCGCCATCGGCACCGATGACCTTGTGCGTGAACGCGAAGCGCACGCCTTCGCTCTTGCCGATCCAGTGCTCTTGCATCAGGCGCACGCGCTCGGGCCAGCCGTGCAGGTACTCGGGGTTCGCCGGGTCGGCCACGTTGCCCTGCAGTTCGTCGGCGTAACGCGTGATCGCGAGGTAGTAGCCCGGGATCTCGCGCTTCTCGACGAGTGCGCCGCTGCGCCAGCCCCGGCCGTTCTCGACCTGCTCGTTGGCCAGCACGGTCTGGTCGACCGGGTCCCAGTTGACGACCTGGGTCTTGCGGTAGGCGATGCCCTTCTCGAGCATCTTCAGAAAGAACCACTGGTTCCACTTGTAGTAAGCCGGGTCGCAAGTGGCGAGCTCACGCGACCAGTCGAAGCCCAGGCCGAGCGGCTCCATCTGCGCCTTCATCTCGGCGATGTTGGCGCGCGTCCAGGCGGCCGGGGCGATGTTGTTGTCGATCGCTGCGTTTTCGGCCGGCAGGCCGAAGGCGTCCCAGCCCATCGGCATCAGCACGTTCATGCCCTTCATGCGCAACTGGCGCGCGAGCATGTCGTTGATCGTGTAGTTGCGCACATGGCCCATGTGCAGCTTGCCGCTCGGGTACGGCAGCATCGAGCAGGCGTAGAACTTCGGGCGGCTCGTGTCCTCGGTGACGCGGTAGGCATCGGCGGCACGCCAGGCGGCCTGCGCGGCACGCTCGATCTCGTCGGGTTTGAAGTCGGGAGTCATGGGGTCGCGCAGGGCAAGCGCTCGAAACGGTTGGGGTCGATTATAGGAAGCGGGGTGCCTTGGCCCCATTTCGAGGGCACCCACCAACGGCCCGGATGGTGGATGGCTCGCGGCGGCCTGCGGGGCGACCATCGCTGCACCCACCCACCGGAGTCACACCATGCCCGCTTCACGCCGCAACTTCATCGCTGCACTGCTCGCCGCCGCATTGCCGGGGTCGCGGCCCGCGGCCGCGCCGTCTGCGGCGTTGCCGCTGCTCGGCCCCTGGCCCGAAGGCGCCGACCCGGCGGGGTTTCTCGTCAGCGAGAAGTTCGACGGCGTTCGCGGCGTGTGGGACGGCACGGCCTTGCGCCACCGCAGCGGCCGCGCTGTCTCGGCGCCGTCATGGTTCACCGCGCAGTTGCCGCGAACGCCGCTCGACGGCGAACTCTGGCTCGGCCGCGGTCGGTTCGACGAGTTGTCGGGCATCGTGCGCAAGGAGCAACCGGTCGATGCCGAATGGCGCCAGGTCCGCTACTTTGCGTTCGAGCTGCCGGGCGCGCCCGGATCGTTCGCGGAGCGCGCGCGCCGCATCGAGGCGGTCGTGCGTCAAAGTGGTTCGCCGCAGTTGGTCGCGGTCGATCAATCGGCGATCGCGGACCGCGCCGCGTTGCAGCAGCGCCTCGCGACGACGATCGCGCAAGGCGGCGAAGGGTTGGTGCTGCACCGCGCCGACGCGCCCTATGTGACCGGCCGCACCGACGTGATTCTGAAGCTCAAGCCCACGCGCGATACCGAGGCGATCGTCGTGGCGCACCACGCTGGCCGCGGCAAGTACGTCGGCCTGCTCGGTGCGCTCGAAGTGCGCACGCCCGAGGGCCGCCAGTTCCTGATCGGCAGTGGCCTCTCCGACGCGCAGCGGCGCGAGCCGCCGCCGCTCGGCAGCGTGATCACCTACCGCTACCGCGACCTCACGCGCACGGGGCTGCCGCGCTTCGCGACCTTCCTTCGGGTTCACACGACCATGTGATGATCGAGGCCCGACCCGGCGAGCGCCTCGTATCGCACGCCCACGCAACCCCTGCAGATGACCACGAACACCCCGCCCGCCGTTCGAGCCATCGCCGAGACCCGCGCCTGGGTGCAGCGCGCGGTCGTCGGCCTCAACCTGTGCCCGTTCGCGAAGGCGCCGCTGGTCAAGGGGCAGGTGCGCTTCGTGGTCTGCGAGAGCAACGACCCGCGCGCGCTGCTCGACGCGCTGTGCGTGCAGATGAAGGAGCTGGTGGCGGCTGACCCGGCGGTGATCGAAACCACGCTGCTGATCCACCCGAACGCGCTGCTGGACTTCGCCGAGTTCAACGACTTTCTCGATG
>JANMWQ010000494.1:0-1830 GCA_031394085.1 Rhizobacter sp.
CGCGCCCGCGCGCACACGAGCAGGCCCACGCCGCCCGCGGCCGCGTGCACGAGCACGCGCGTGCCGGGCCCGACGCGGCCGAGGTCGCGCAGCACGAAGTCGGCCGTGATGCCCTTGAGCAGCAGCGCCGCGGCGGTGTCGAACTCGATCGCCGCCGGCAGCCGCACGAGCCAGTCGGCCGGCACGCTGCGCACGCTGCAGTACGCGCCGGGCACCGGCCCGAGGTAGGCGACGCGGTCGCCGGGCAAGAAGCGGCCCACGTCTGGTCCGACATCGAGCACGGTGCCGGCGGCTTCCATGCCGGGCACGCCGGGCAGCGGCAGCATCGACGCCATCCAGCCGCGGCGCAGGTACACATCGAGAAAGTTGACGCCGATCGCGCGCTGTTGAATGCGCACCTCGCCGTCGCGCGGCGCAGCGGCTTCGGCAGGTTCGGCTTGCAGCACTTCGGCGTCGCCGTAGCGGCGAAGCGCGATTCGCCGCGCCCGCAGTGCGAGCGCCGATGGCATCGCTGCGGTGCCGCGCGGCCGCAGATCGCCACCGGTCTGCAGATGTCGGCGCAGGTTCGCGAAGCCCGCCTCGTACACGCCGAGCGCCACCATGTCGTGCAGCTCGCGCTCCAGGCCGGGCGGCGTGGCGAAGGTCGATTCCCAATGCCAGAACGTGCGGTTGCCGTCGGTCACGGGCTTGAGCGTCAGGGTCGAGACGTAGCGCTGCAGCGGCAGCGTCGCTTCGACGATGCAGTAGGTGCTCTTGTGCTCGGTGTCGGACAAGGTCAGCAGCTGCTCGCGGATGCGGTTGCCGTCTTTCAGTGTGAAGCTGCGGATGCAGCCGACCTGGTCGCTGCGTTCGTTGCCTTCGATGCGGCTCGACTCCACCACGTCGTGCCACGCGGCGTGGCTGTTGAAGTCGCGCAGCACCGGCCACACGCGCTCGATCGGCGCGTCGATGATGGTGGAGCGGGTGACGCGTTGAAGCATGCTCAGGTGCAATGCGGCGTGATGGTCGGCCACGCAACCTCCGCTCCTCGACGCCTCACACGAAGCGACGCACCCGGCCCGAACGCGCCTTTGCGCGAGCAGCGGTGGTCGTCCGGCGATGCTCTGAAATTACCCTCTCCCCCCTCTGGGGAGAGGGTGGGGGTGAGGGGCTGCATTCCGCGCCACGGCGCTTCGCGCGCCCTCACCCCAACCCTCTCCCAGAGGGAGAGGGAGCCAAAGGGATTGCGCGCCCTCACCCCAACCATCTCCCAGAGGCAGAGGGAGTCGAGCCGAGGACTTTGCAGACTGTGAGTCATCGCGCAGCGGCGACCGCCACAGCCTGAGCCCCCGCCGGGTGCCGCCTGCCGCGACGCGCCGAAACCACTACCGCCCACCGAAGTGCCTCTTCAACGCATCGAAGCCGCCCTGAAAAACGCCACCACCGATCGACTCGGTCAACTCACGCTCACGACCTTCAGAACATTCGAACTCCGCACTCCACTCGGCAAAGCAGCGCGCCCCATCCGTCACCGGCGTCAGCTTCAAGGTCGCGACATAGTTCGTCACGCCCATCGGGCTCTCCAGGATTTCGTAGCTGCAGCTGTAGTCGTAGTCGGACAGCGCGAGCAGCTTCTCGCGGATCATGCCGCCGTCGCGCAAATGGAAGTGGCGGATGCAGCCGACGCGGTCGCTCGGCTGGCCGTTCTCGATGCGCGAGTCGGCGATGGCCGGGTGCCATTTGGGCAGCGCATTGAAGTCGCGGATGCGCGACCAGACGCTGTCGGCACTCGCGTCGATGACGCTGGAGGCGTAGACCTGAACCATCGGCGGCTACTCCTTCTTCGCCGGC
>JANMWQ010000531.1:0-4717 GCA_031394085.1 Rhizobacter sp.
GCACGTGCTGGCCGTCGATCAGCCCGGCGCGCTCGCAGGTGGCCTGCAGCGCGGCGGCTTCGGCCTGCGCGAGCGTCTGCACGCCCTCGGGCCACCAGCAGCTGCTGTACTTGCGGTGCACGCCGAGCACATCGCCGAAAAACGCGGCCGGCACTTCGTAGTGCTGCTCGTTGGCCTTCTCGGGCAACAGGGCCAGCGGCGCGCTGCGCAGCGCGTCGGCAAATGCTTGCGTGAGCTCAGCGACCGCGACCGCATCGCCGCTCTTGAGCTCGGCCAGCCGCGCCTTCAGCAGCCGGAGAATGCCGAGCCGGACGACGCGGTCGGGCACGAGGCCTTGTTCGACCCAGTTGACGGCGCGGGCGGTGCTGTCGGCCATGTCGGCGCTCCTGTTTCGGCGGGCAGACGTGCCCGTTATCAAAACCGATACGCGGACTTTAAACCATCAGATGCATTTTTTGCACCGATCGGTCACAAAATGACCCGATCGGTATAGGCCTGCAGCGCCGCCTTGGAAAATTCTGGCAAAGGCCGAGCAAATCGCCTTGCGTCAAGGTGTCAGTCGGGAATTCGGCGGCTTCCGACGGAGGCGGTTCACCGGATTCTTTGCAAGTGGAGTCGACCTTGCCATCAGGCGACGGTTCGCGACTGCTGCAGTCTTCACCTCGCAACGGAGTGCTTCCATGACCGATTCGCGCATCGCCGGCCTCTCGTACACAGGCTTGCCGTCAACCGACGCGGCACAGAACCTTCGAAGCCTGGACCCAGGGTTCCGGGTCGGCTCCGGTACGCAGATCGCCCAAACGCCGACGACGATCAAAGCGAAAGAGGTGTGGGTCAATCCGAAAAACAGGATGACGCCGGCTCAGGAAAAGAACTCTGCAAAAGTCGAAAAGATGTTGAAGGACTGGGCTGCGGCGAAAGCCGCCAATCCCAACAACCTCAACAACATCTTGGGCATGAATTCGGACAAGGCGGTCCGGGAACTCGCGGAAATCGGAGTTTCGGTCGAGATCGGCGATCTGAAGGAACTCGACAACATCGCGATGCTGACCGGCTATCACTCACCGGCCTCGCTCGGCTCGAACTGGGAACAAAAGACGGCGTTCCTGACCAAGTGGGTGCGCAAGACGACCACCGATGTCTCCGTTGCCACCAAAGGCATCCAAATGGCGACGCAGCTCTACCAGGAAAAGGCGATCACTGCCAACGACGCACGCCTTCGGATTGCCGGCTACACCTTGCAGGCGCAAGCGGCCAGTGCCAAGCTCAACAAGATGAGCGCGCTGCTCGGCATCGCGGGTCTGAAAATTGGCACGGCCGAAGGCAAGATTGCACTGGGCAACCTGACAGCGCGCATTGCCGCGAATCAAGCCAGCGTGCAGACCGCTCTGAAAACGGCCGACTTGAAGCTCGACACGATCGCGAAGGTCGTTCAAAACCAGGTCTCGGGTGCGACGAACACCAACGATGCAAACCTGACGCAACTCGACAACCTGCGGCGGCAGACGTTGACCAAGGTGCGGACCGTGGCTCCCAGCCGGCGCGGGGTCGCCGGCAACGAGTCGGCAACGCAGGAGTTCGATACGAAAACCGGGGTGGCCCTGCCCTTCGTTCCGAAGCGAGACGGAAGCTTTCTGAGCAAAAGCGACACCGGGAAGCTGCTCATCGCCACCTTGCCGATTCTCAACAATGCCGTGCCCGCGGAGGTGCGCCCGGCGCCGACGCCGGGCGCAGGGATCGGCGTCGCGCAGATCGGGAAGGTGGCAGCCGCCGAGCGGCAGGAAATCAGGACGACAGCCTTCGACTTAAAAAAATTCGACAAGCTCACGACGGAGCAATTCAAGGCGAAGTTCGGTGCCGAGCGTGCCCAACTGCAAAAGGAATTCAACGAAATCAAGACCGGCGTTCCGGTCAAGATCGACACGCAAGGGCTCGAGGCCCCGGTTCGCAAGAGCGACACCGCCGTCAATCAAAACGTCGACGTTCAAGCCCTCAAGAACTTTGCGGCGAAGGCCACGAGCCTGACTCCGGCTCTCAAGACCTATATCGCCGGGTTGAACGAGAAAACGCTGATGCAGTACTACTACTGTGTCGGCCTCGCCGAGCTCGATGCCGGCGCCAAGACCGTGTTGAGCGCCAAGGACATCGTTACATCGGGGAAAAAGTCTGCCACTGGTGGAAAGTCGAAATTCGATCCGGCAACCGTCATCGCCAAGATGAAAGCTTTCGTGCCGTCGGCCGATTTCACTCAACTGAACAATCTCTATGGACAAAAAGCCCGTGTCGGGAATTTCGAGCAAACCCTTCGCGGCTACAGCGACGCGCTGTTGGGCTACGGAATCGCCGGCAAGGGGTACAACCTCGCCAAGGCGAACTACGGGTACAGCGTAGTTCAGGTGCGCCAAAACGTCACTGCCAACAAGACGGCGGTTTCCAATGTGCAAAGTGGCATCAGCAATCTGCAAAGCCAGATGAGCGCGTTGCAGACACGTCAATCAAATGCCCTGACCAACAACCAGGGACTCGCTATTGCAAATCAGTCGTTCGCCTCGGCGGTACGGATCAACAAGATCACCGTCGGCTCTGCGCAAGCCGACAACAAGATCGCAGGGCAGGCCGGGGCCATCACCGATGCGACAGGTCAGAACAATACGTTCATGGCGAGCCTCACGAACGTCGTCAACGCGGGGATCGACTACAACCTCGACCCGAACCAGTTCAAGCAGGCGCCGACGGTCAGGGTCATGACGGCCAAAGGGTTGGTCGTGCCGCAAAAGTTTCTGCAGCAAGCGTACGAAAGCGTTGCCGCGGCGTCCGGGGCCGACGCTTCGAAGATTCGCTACGACACGCCTGCCGTGCTGCGCGCGGCCGAGGCCCTGACTTACAAGGATTTCAAGGCGTCGCACAGTGACGCCTACAACGTGCTTTTCTCGAGCAACTCAGTCAGCGCGTCGGCCGTGCGCATTTTGAGAGACGGCAAGTACGACGTGGCCCGCTCGGCAATGCCTGTCAATCGAAACGCTGCACCTGCCCGCAACATCACGGCGCCGAGCGTGTCGACACGCGTTGTCTGGGGCGACCCGAAGGTGCCCACCTGGGCCGCCTTCACAGTTCGCAGACAGTCGACCGTGCCCGCCGAAACAGAGAAGGACAGGAACGTCTTGCACCCGCCCGGCGGGAAAGCGAGTAACACGGAGCCAACGCAGCGGCGAGGCCAATAGGCAACCCGATCGAGGCTGCGTTCGCCCCTCGATGCGGTTGGTTTTCAGGCTGCGTGGGCCGCTGCCTCCACGGCGTAGATGCGGCCGAATCGGTTACCGAGAAATGCGTCGAGCGACACCTGCTCCTGGCGCACGAATCCCGAGGCCGGCAAGCCCCCGGTGGCCAGCAGATCGAGCATCGCGCACAGGCTCGATGCGGTCGTGATCTGGATCGCGCTGCGCATCTTGCCGGCCAGCACGTGGCTGTAGATCTTGCGGGCGTAGGTGTCTTGCTGGAGGCGGCCGTCGCGCAGGCCGGCGACGGTGACGAACACGATCACCACGTCTTGCATCGTCGTGGGCAGCGCCCGTTCGAGGATGTCCTTGAGCACATCGCGCCGGTCTTTGAGGCGCAGGTCGTGCAGCAGCGCTTTCATGATGGCGGCGTGGCCGGGGTAGCGGATCGTGCGGTAGTTCAGCGTGCGCACCCTGCCGGCCAGCGTTTCGCACAGCGTGCCGAGGCCGCCGCTGGTGTTGAAGGCTTCGTAGACCACGCCGTCGAGCGAGAACTCCTCACGTTCTTCGAGTGCCTGCACCTCGCGCCGCTGACCGTCGACGATCGCCTCGCACGGCTCGCAGTATTCGTTGATGACGCCCTCGGTGCTCCAGGTCAGGTTGTAGTTCAGCGCGTTGCTCGGGTAGGCCGGCAGCGCACCGACGCGCATGCGCACCGAGTCGAGCGAATCGAACTGACGCGCCAGATCGGCGGCGACGATCGAGATGAAGCCGGGCGCGAGGCCGCACTGCGGGATGAAGGCGGTGGGTTTCCCGCCGCCGGCGCCTTGCGCGAGTTCGCGGATCGCGCGCGTGCTCGCCACGTCTTCGGTCAGGTCGAGGTAGTGCACGCCGGCGTCGCGCGCGGCTTGGGCGACCTTGAGCGTGAGGTGGAAGGGCGCGGCGCTCAGCACGGCGAAGCGGCCTTGCAACGCGTCACGCAAGGCGATTGGGTCGGCCACGTCGAGCAGCAGGGTGTTCAGCCGCGCGTTGCCGCCGGCGGTGATCTGCGCGAGCGCGACGGCCGAGCGGTCGGCCACGGTGACGCGGTAGCCGCCTTGCGCCGGTGTGTCGACCAGCAGGTCGGCGACCACCGAACCGATCTTGCCGCCGCCGATGACGAGGATGTTGTGCATGGAAGTCTCCCGAGTAAGCCGTGAATGCCGGAATTCTCATGGGTGGGCGCGCAAATCGCATCTGTCATCACGACGATATGGCGTTCATACTTCGGCGATTTGCAGGCATGCGCACATCGACATGACAAAACCCGCCCTCGACCCGACCGACATCGCGCTGCTCGCGCTGCTGCGCGACGATGCCCGCGCGCCCACCGCCGAGCTCGCGCGCACGCTCGGGCTTTCTCGCACGACCGTGCAAAGCCGCATGGAAAAGCTGCAGCGCCGGCAGGTGATCGTCGGCTACACGGTGGTCGTGCCCGACGCGCTCGAAGCCGACCTCGTGCG
>JANMWQ010000542.1:0-3299 GCA_031394085.1 Rhizobacter sp.
GCGGCGTGGGCGGTTGGCGGGAAACGGGGCAGGTGGATGCATGGGCGCGTGGTCGTCGGTGCGCCGCCTGCGCCGTGTGCATTCCTTTACAAATCTTCGTTGTGGAAACCAAGCATTTGTTCGGGGTCACACGGCTGTAGCAAAGCGCACGGCTTCTGCTAAAGTCGTTTTTGAATGATAGCCGCAAGGCAGTCGTTCCCTGCTTTTCCTCCCTGAGCAGGTGCCCGACCGTGATGACAGCGTGAAGGCATTTCAGCCCCGGCCCCGTGCCGGGGTTCTTTATGGTGCCGGCGCAAAACACCCGACCCATAATCGACCGATGCTCTGGATCAAAGCCCTTCACATCATCTTCGTCACGAGCTGGTTCGCCGGCTTGTTCTACCTGCCGCGGCTGTTCGTGAACCTCGCGCAGGTGCCAGCCGACAGCCACGCCGAGCGCGAGCGCCTGTTGATGATGGCGCGCAAGCTCTACCGGTTCGCGAGCTTGCTGATGGTGCCGGCGTTGGGCTTCGGCCTGTGGCTGTGGCTGGGCTACGGCTTCACCGGTGGATGGCTGCACGCGAAACTGTTTTTGGTCGTACTCGCGATCGGCTACCACCACATGTGCCGCTCCTTGCTGCGCAAGTTCGAGCGCTTCGAGAACCAGCGCAGCGAGCGCTGGTTCCGGGTTTTCAACGAAACCTCGGTGCTGCTCTTCGCGGCGATCGTGATCCTGGTGGTCGTGAAGCCGTTCTGACATCGAGTGGCCGATCCTCCGACGCCCCGCCACCGCAGTTCAGCCGCGCCGCTGGCGTGGCTGTATGCCGCACTGATCGGCTACGCGAGCCTCTACCCGTTCGTGCCGTGGAAGGTGCCGGGCGTCTCGCCGTTCGCGTTCCTGAGCCTGCCGTGGCCGCCCTACTGGACTGGCTTCGACCTGAGCGCCAACCTGGTCGGCTACATCCCGCTCGGCGCGCTCGTGTTCGGCGCGATCGTGCGCAGCGGCGGGCGCGCGAAGTCGGCGCTGCTGCTCGCTTGCGCGGCCGGCACGGCGTGGTCGCTGGGGCTGGAGTTCCTGCAGAATTTTTTGCCGCACCGGGTCGCATCGAACGTCGACCTCGGGCTCAACGCGCTCGGCACGTTGATCGGCGCAGCGCTCGGCTCGTGGGTGCACGTGCGCGGCGGCGTCGAGCGTTGGCAAACCGCGCGCGACCGCTGGTTCATCGGCCGCAGCGCCGGTGGCCTGGCGCTGCTGCTGCTGTGGCCGATCGGCATGCTGTTCCCGCTGCCGGTGCCGCTCGCCCAAGGCCAGGTGCTGGCGAAGCTGCAAGACGGCATCGCGACGCTGGTGGCCGACACCCCGCTCGCGTCCTGGGTCGCGGGGTGGGCCGACGCCGATCAGATGCGCAGCGCGCTCTCGCCGGGCGGCGAATTCGCACTCATCGCGCTCGGGTTGTTGGCGCCTTGCTTGCTCGGGTTTTCAGTCGCACGGACCGGTTGGCGGCGACTCGTGCTGGTGCTGGGCGCGGCGGCGCTCGGCGTGCTCGCGACCACGCTGTCGACCGCGCTCAACTTCGGCCCGAAGCACCTGATGGCCTGGAGCACGCCGCAGGCGCTCGCCGCGCTCGGCTTCGCGGTCGCACTGGCCATGCTGCTGAGCGTGCTGCCGCCGCGAGCGGCGGCCGGGCTTGGGTTGGTGACGCTGACCGCGCTCGTGATCGTGGTCGCACAAGCGCCCTCGGACCCGTTCTTTGCGCAAAGCCTGCAGGCTTGGGAGCAGGGCCGCTTCATCCGCTTCTACGGCGTGGCACGCTGGGTCGGCTGGCTGTGGCCGTTTGGGGCGATCGTCTACCTGCTGGCGCGGCTCGGCGCGCGCGACGAGCCCGCCCCGGCCGAGCCTCCTAAAATGCCAGCATGAGTTATTACCAGCGCCATATTTTTTTCTGCCTGAACGAGCGTGACAAAGGCGAAGATTCCTGTGCCCCGCAAGGCGCCCAGGCCGGTTTCGACCATTGCAAAAAGCGCGTCAAGAGCGAGCAGATGGCAGGCCCCGGCGGCGTTCGCGTCAACAAGGCCGGCTGCCTCGATCGCTGCGCTGGCGGGCCGGTCGCGGTGGTCTACCCGGAGGCGGTCTGGTACACCTTCGTCGACAAGGCCGACATCGACGAGATCGTCGATTCGCACCTCAAGCGCGGCCAGGTCGTCGAGCGCTTGCTCTTGCCGCCCGACGTGGGTCGCTAGGAATGACGGCCCCCACGTCACTTCGTTCCTGCCCCCCGAGGAGGCGCTCGGCCCCTTGGGGCGGCCCGGCGGTGCCGAGTTGAACGCGTCGACCACGAAGCAGACCGTCGACGGCCCCGCCGGTGCGATCGAATGCGCGATCGATGCGCCGGCCGGCGAGCCGCGCGGCGTCGCGGTGGTCTGCCACCCACATCCGCAATTCGGCGGCACGATGGACAACAAGGTCGTGCAGACGCTCGCCCGCGCCTTCGTGCAGCTCGGCTGGCGCTGCGTGCGTTTCAACTTCCGCGGCATCGGCGCCTCGGCCGGCGTGTGGAACGAGGGCGTCGGCGAGATCGACGACGCGCTGACGGTGATCGCGGCCACACGCGCCGCTGGCGAGCCGTTCATCCTCGCCGGCTTTTCGTTCGGCGCCTATGTCGCGTCGCACGCCGCGGCGCGGCTGGCCATTGAAGCGAAGCCGCAGCGCATGGTGCTGGTCGGCCCGTCGACCGCAAAGCAGCCGATGGCCAACGTGCCGGCCGACACCGTCGTGATCCACGGTGAGGCCGACGACGTGGTGCCGCTCGCCGCCACCTTCGACTGGGCCCGCCCGCAATCGTTGCCGGTGATCGTGTTTCCCGGGGTCGGCCACTTTTTCCACGGTCAGCTGGGCCTGCTCAAGAACACCGTCGTGCAGGAACTGCAGCCACGCGTGCCGCTCTGACCGCTTGCCCCATGACGCGCGGGCCAGAACCCGTTCGATCCCATCGACCCCGCGCCCTGCTTCATCACTTGGTAAATCCATGAATCGCTTCTTCGCTCTCGTTATCTCGCTCGCTTTCGCCGGTTCGTTCGCCGTCACCGCGAATGCGCAGGCTCCGCAGCCACCCGAAGTGGCGGCCAAGAGCTTTCTCGTGCTCGACCTGACCAGCAACCAGACCCTCGCCGAGCGCGATGCCGATGCCGCCGCCGACCCGGCCTCGCTGACCAAGCTGATGAGCCTCTACGTTGTCTTCACCGCGATCCAGGACGAGAAGCTCGCGCTCGAGCAGAAGCTGCCGGTCAGCAAGCGCGCATGGGACGAGCGCAAGGCCGGC
>JANMWQ010000572.1:0-3800 GCA_031394085.1 Rhizobacter sp.
GATCGCGACGACGATCGCGACGACGATCAGGCCGAGGATGAAACTGCCGAACTGGGAGCCTGACATGGGGAGTTCTCCGCTGTTGCGAGCTATCGCTTGATTTGTGTGAAGCGCCGCGTGGTGTCGGTGAGCGCGGCCTCGACGGGCAGGCGCTCCATCGAACTCGCGCCGTAGAAGCCGTGGCATGCGGGGCAGTGCGCCAGCACGTGCGCCGCGTCGTCGGGTGTGGCGATCGGGCCGCCGTGGCAGAGCACGATCACGTCCGGGTTGACCGCTTTCGCGGCCGCGGCCCAGGCGTTGATCTTCTCGATGCAGTCGGACAGCGTCAGCGCGGTCTCGGCGCCGATCGCGCCGCCGGTCGTCAGGCCGAGGTGGCAGACCACGATGTCGGCGTCGGCGCCGGCCATCGCCTGCGCATCGGCTTCGCAGAACACATAGGGCGTGGTCAGCAGATCGAGTGCATGCGCGCGCGCGATCATCTCGACTTCGAGCGCATAGCCCATGCCGGTTTCTTCGAGGTTCGCGCGGAAGCTGCCGTCGATCAACCCGACGGTCGGGAAGTTCTGCACGCCCGAGAAGCCGAGGCCGATCAGGCGCTGCAGGAACTGCTCCGGAATCATGAACGGGTCGGTGCCGTTCACGCCCGCGAGCACCGGCGTGTGCTTGACCACCGGCAGCACCTCGTGCGCCATCTCGCAGACGATCTCGTTGGCGTTGCCGTAGGCGAGCAGCCCGGCCAGCGAACCGCGCCCGGCCATGCGGTAGCGACCCGAGTTGTAGATCACGATCAGGTCGATGCCGCCGGCCTCTTCGCACTTGGCCGACAGGCCGGTGCCGGCGCCGCCGCCGATGATGGGCCGGCCGGCGGCGATCTTGGCGCGGAAGCGGTCGAGCAGGGTTTGGCGTGCAATGCGAGGCATGGTGCGTCGTCGTGTTGTCGTGGAGGGGTCAGGCGCGCCGGGCGTTCGCGGCCGGTCGGGCGATCTCGCGCCAAGCCGCCACCAACGCGTCGGCGAAGGCTTCGTCGTTGATGTGCAGTGGCAGCCGAATCAGCTTGCGGTCGTTGCTGCCGCGAAAGTTCTGCTCGATCGCCGTGAACAGCGCGCGGTCGGCTTCGGGATCGTGGAACGGCTGGCCCGGCCGGTCGATCGCCGAGACGCCGCCTTCGGGGATCAGAAAACGCACCGGCCCGCGCATCGCGTTCAGCTTGGTCGCAATGAATTCTCCGATCGCGCGGTTCTCGGCGGCGGTCGTGCGCATCAGCGTCACGGTCGTGTTGTGGCGGTACAGCGTGCGCACCTTGAAGCGCTCGGGCACGGTGTCCCAGGGGCCGAAGTTGACCATGTCGAGGGCGCCGCACGAGCCCACATACGGCAGCGCATGGCGCGCGAACACGTCGAGCCGTGTCGGCCCGGCCGAGAGCGTGCCGCCGGCGACCTCGTCGGCGATCTCGGTGGTCGAGACGTCGATCGCACCGACCAGCAGGCCCGAATCGGCGAGCTTCTCCATCGACTGCCCGCCGACGCCGGTGGCGTGGAACACGAGGCAGTCGAAGTCGGCCTCGAGCCGCTTCGTGACCGCCTGCACGCAGGGCGTGGTCACGCCGAACATCGTCAGGCCGAGCGCTGGTTTGGTGGTGTCGGATTCGGCCGCCGGGTGCGCGATCATCCCGGCCAGTGCGTGCGCGGCGTTCGCGAGCACTTTCTCGCTGATGCGGTTGATGCCCTGCACGTCGGTGACCGAATACATCATGCAGATGTCGCTCGGGCCGACATAAGGCCGCGTGTCGCCGCTGGCCATCGTCGAGACCATCACCTTCGGGCAACCGATCGGCAGCGCGCGCATGCCTTGCGTGGCCATCGAGGTGCCGCCCGAGCCGCCAGCCGAGATGATGCCGCCGAGGTCGCGGCGCGTGCGCACGAACGCCTCGAATGCGAGCGCCATCGCCGCGGTCGCGTTGCCGCGGTCGTCGCTGAAGACGGCCGATTCGCCTTGTGCGTGGTGGCGTGCGACCTCGCGCGGGTGCACGCTCGCCGACGAGGTCGTGCCCGAGGTCGAGAGGTCGACCGTGACGACGCGCAGGCCGAGCTTTTCGAGGCATTGGCGCAGGAAGAAAAGTTCGCGGCCCTTGGTGTCGAAGGTGCCGACGACATAGGCGGCCCGCACGCTGCTGGCGGCGACGGGGAAGTCGAAGACCCGCGGCCCGGCGGCGGGCGCGGGCAGCGCAGCGGCCACCGGCGCGGGCGGCGCGCGCAGCCTGTCGATCGCCGGTGCGGCGCTGCCGCCGGCGTTCCAGCGCGTGAAGCCACGCACGGTGTCGGGCGCGAGGTCGTCCAGCGACGGTGCGCCGTCGGCGTGCGCGCGGCGCACGGTGAACACCTGGGTCGGTGCTGTCGTGCGCTCGCCATCGGTCGGCGCGGGCGCATCGGGCGCATCGTCGTGGCCGCCCGAACGCACGCCCAGCAAACGCTCCTGCAGCCCGCGGTCGGCGGCGAGCTGCGCGCTCGGCAGCTCCTGCGCGATGCGGCCGTTGACCATCACGCCGATGCGGTCGGCGACCGTCAACGCGACGCCGAGGTTCTGCTCGATCAGCAGCACCGAAATGTCGCCGTCGGCGGCGAGCTCGCGCAGTGCCTGCGCGACCTGCTCGACGATCACCGGCGCGAGGCCTTCGGTCGGCTCGTCCATCACCAGCAGCTTCGGGTTCAGCAGCAGCGCGCGGCCGATCGCGAGCATCTGCTGCTCGCCGCCCGAGAGCTGCGCGCCGCCGTTCGATTTGCGCTCGGCCAGCCGCGGGAACATCGCGTAGACGCGCTCGACCTCGCGCTTGTGGCGGGCGACCAGCCGCAGCGTCTCGTCGACCGACAGCGACGGCCACACGCGCCGCCCCTGCGGCACATACGCGATGCCGCGCCGCGTGATCTCGTTCGGCGCGCGGCCGAGGATCTCTTCGCCCAGCAGCCGCACACTGCCGCGCGCCGGCACCAGCCCGGTGATCGCATTGCACAGCGTGGTCTTGCCCATGCCGTTGCGGCCGACGATGCCGAGCACGCCGTGGTCCAGCGTCAGGCTGACGCCTTGCAGCGCATGGGCGCGGCCGTAGAACACGTCGAGGCCTTCGATGACAAGCACCGGGCGGCGAATCTTCACGTCATCGCGATCCTTCGAGAACCAGGACATCAGTGCTTGCTCCCCATGTAGATCGCCTGCACTTGCGCGTCGTTCTCGATCTCCGACGGCGTGCCGGTGCGCAGCACGCGGCCGTTGTGCATCACGGTCACGCGCTCGACCACGCGCAGCGCGATGTCGAGGTCGTGTTCGATCAGCACGAAACTCATGTGCGGGGGCAGCGACCCGAGCAGCGCGACGAGTTCGCGGCGTTCGGCGGGCGAGAGGCCGGCGGCCGGTTCGTCGAACAGGATCAGCCGCGGCGCGCCGGCCAGCGCCATGCCGATCTCGAGCTGGCGCTGTTGGCCGTGCGCGAGGTTCGCGACGAGTTCGCCCGCGATGTGCGAGAGGCGCGTGCGTTCGAGCAGGTCGTTGGTCGCAACCGTCGACGCGTGGCTGGCGCGCGCGCGCATGAAGCTGAAGCGGCCGCTCGCCACACCGCGCACCGCGAGAAACAGGTTGTCGCGCACCGTCAATTCCCTGAACAGCAGCGACGATTGATAGGTGCGCCGCAGGCCCTTGCGGATGCGCTCGTGCGGCGCCAGCGCGGTGATGTCTTCACCGAAGAAGTGAATGCGGCCCGCGGTCGGCGGGAAGTCGCCGGTGATCGCATTGAACAGCGTCGTCTTGCC
>JANMWQ010000574.1:0-3244 GCA_031394085.1 Rhizobacter sp.
ATTAGGATGCGCTCCCTATGGTGCGTGCCTATAGTCGGCCCGCATCAACTCAACGAGAACACACACCATGGTCAAGAAACTCAAGGCAATGGCTGACAAACAAGCCGCATCCACGGGTCGCCTGTTCGACAGCGCACTCGCCGGTCAGGTGAAAGATTCGGCGCAGCAGATCTGGCTTGCTGGCATGGGCGCGTTCTCGCGCGCGCAGGCCGAAGGCACCAAGGTGTTCGAGGCGCTGGTCAAGGAAGGCACGCACTTGCAGAAGAAGACTTCCTCGGCCGCCGAAGACAAGATCAGCGAAGTCACCAGCAAGATGAGCAACATGGCCGGCGACGTGCAAGCCAAGGCCGGCCAGCACTGGGACAAACTCGAAGGTATCTTTGAAGAGCGCACCGCGAAGGCCATGAAAAAGCTCGGCGTGCCCTCGGCGAAAGAGGTGGACGCGCTGGTGGCCCGCATCGACGAGTTGAGCGCGAAGGTCGCGAAGCTGTCGAAGACCGCGCCGGTCAAGGCCGCCGCGACGAAGCCGGCCGCCAAGCCGGCCGCGAAGGCACCTGCGAAGAAGGCGGCAGCCAAGCGCGCGTCGGCCCGCAAGTCGACCGCGGCCTGAGCGCCAACTGAACCACGACAAGGGGCGCTGCGGCGCCCTTTTTCACGTTTGAACGCGCGATGACGCTGGCTGACGCGGCCAACGCGTCAGCCCAGGTAACGCGCCTCGAGGTGGCGCCGAAAGTGCACCGGGTTCAGCGCCTCGCCGGTCGCGCGAGTCGCGAGCTCGGCGGTGGGCCAGCGGCTGGCCTGCGACCAGATGTTGTCGCGCAGCCAGTCGAAAGCCGGCGCCAGTTCGCCATGGCCGATGCGCGCATCGAGGTCGACATGCTGCGCGCGAATCGCCGCGAACCACTGTGCCGCATACATCGCGCCCAGCGTGTAGCAGGGAAAGTAGCCGAACGAGCCGCCGGCCCAGTGCACGTCTTGCAGGCAGCCGTCGGTGTAGTTGCCGCGCGTGTCGACGCCCAGCAGCGACTGCATGCCCTCGTCCCACAGCGCCGGGATGTCTTCGGCCTCGATGCTGCGCTCGATCAGCTTTTTCTCGATGCCGTAGCGCAGGATCACGTGCGCCGGATAGGTCAGCTCGTCGGCATCGACGCGGATGAAATCGGGCTTTACGCGCGTCATCAGTTTGTGCAAGTTGCCCGGCTCGAACGCCGGCTGATCGCCGAAGTGCCGGCGCAGCAGCGGCGCGAGCAGGCCGGCAAACGCGTGGCTGCGGCCGAGCTGCATCTCGAAGCTCAAGCTCTGGCTTTCGTGGATGCCCATCGAGCGCGCGTTCGCGATCGGCTGCCCGAGCCAATCGCGTGGCAGGTTCTGCTCGTAGCGCGCGTGCCCTGTCTCGTGGACCGTGCCCATCAGCGCCTGCATCAGGTCGTCCTCGCGGTAGCGCGTGGTCAGCCGCACATCTTCGGGCACGCCGCCGCTGAACGGGTGCGCGCTCTCGTCGAGACGGCCGCCGTCGAAATCGAAGCCGAGCAGCGCCATCACGTCGAGGTTCAGCGCGCGCTGCAGCGCCTTGGGAAACGGGCCGACGGGTGCGATCACTTTCTCGTTCGACTGCTTCTCGCGCACCTGCGCGACCAGGCCGGGCAGCCACCGCTGCAGATCGCCGAAAACGCGGTCGACATCGGCGCTCGTGGTGCCCGGTTCGTACTGGTCCATCAACGCGTCGTAGGGCGCGAGGCCGGTCTGGTCGGCCAGGCGCAGCGAGACCTCGCGGCTGAGCTCGAGCACCTCGCGAAAGTTCGCGAGGAAGCCCGCCCAGTCGTTCGCCGGCCGCTGGGTGCGCCACGCGTGTTCACAGCGCGCATCGGCGAGCGACATCGCCTCCACCAGCGCCTGCGGCAGCGCATTCGCCGCGCGCCACTCGCGGCGAATTTCACCGAGGTTGGCGCGCGCGAAGGCGTCGATGTTCTCGGCGCCGGCGCGCTGCAGCAAATCGGCCAGCTTCGGGTCGGTGCGCATCTGGTGCAGCAGGCCCTCCATCTCGGCCATCGCCCTCGCGCGGGCGTCGTTGCCTTTGGGCGGCATCATCGCGGCCTGGTCCCAACCGGCGATCGATTGCAGGTGCTCGAAGTGATGGAGCCGATTCCAAATGCTTGTGAGTTCGTCGTAAGCGTTGTTCATGGGAGCTCTCCTGCGCGAATCGGGTCGCGCCGCTGTTTGCGCCTACTGCGCGAACTGCCCAGGCCAGAACCAGAGCATCGCGCTTGTCATCGTGACATAGCGCGCGAGCTTGCCGATCGCCATGTAGAACACGCACGGCCAGAACGGCAGCTTGAGCCAGCCTGCCACCGCGCACAACGGATCGCCGACGATCGGCAGCCACGACAGCAGGCAGCCCTTGGCGCCCCATTGTTCGAGCCAGCGCAGCGCGCGCGCATCGGGCGGCTTGTGGTGGCTGACCTTCTCGTAGGCACGCTCGGCACCGTAGCCCATCCAGTAGGTCACCGCACCGCCGAGCGTGTTGCCGGCGGTCGCGACCAAGATGGCGGGCCAGAACATCTCGGGGTTGATTTTGGCGAGCCCGAACACCGCAGGCTCGGAGCCGAGCGGCAGCAACGTGGCCGAGACGAACGAGACGATGAATACCGTGCTCAAGCCAAATTTCGGCAGGGCCAGCAACGTCAACATCGATTCGATCCATGCTTCCATCGGCCGCGATTATGAACAGCGCACGCACCGCTCCGATGTAGGAAATTCAGCCGAGACCCGCCGCTATACTCCTGCCTCCTTTTTCAGCAGTTCCCCACGCGCCACCCACGCCATGCAGATCGGCCACATCCTGCTGCCGAACCGTCTTTTCGCCGCGCCGATGGCCGGCGTGACCGACCGGCCGTTCCGCCAGCTCTGCAAGCGCCTCGGCGCGGGCTACGCGGTTAGCGAGATGGTGACCTCGCGCAAGGATTTGTGGAACAGTCTGAAGACCAGTCGCCGCGCCAACCACGACGGCGAGGTCGCGCCGATCGCAGTGCAGATCGCCGGCACCGATGCGCAAATGATGGGCGAGGCCGCGGCCTACAACATCGACCGCGGCGCGCAGATCATCGACATCAACATGGGCTGCCCGGCCAAGAAGGTGTGCAACAAGTGGGCCGGCTCGGCGCTGATGCAGGACGAGCCGCTGGCGCTCGAAATCATCGAGGCCGTGGTCGCCGCGTGCGCGCCGCGCAACGTGCCGGTCACGCTG
>JANMWQ010000285.1:0-2852 GCA_031394085.1 Rhizobacter sp.
GACGATGAAGAACACCGGCCAGCCGATCGACTCGGCGAGCACGCCGGCGAGCGGCCCGACCCAGACCCGGCCGACCGAGGAAAACGCGCTGAGCAGCGCGAACTGGGTCGCGGTGAAGCGCTGGTTGCACAGGCTCATCAGGAACGCGACGAAGGCCGCCGTGCCCATGCCGCCCGAGAGGTTCTCGGCCGCGATCACGAGCAGCAGCCCACCATCGACCGGTGTGGCGTGAAAGAGCTTGACGAAGCCCCAGTCGAACGCCGGAATCGTCAGCCCCGGCAGCACGCCGCGGCCGTTCACCGCGAGCCACCAGAAGCCCAGGTTGCTGGCCATCTGCAGCACCCCGAACAACAGCAGTGCGCGCCAGAGCCCGAGCCGCAGCATCAGTGCGCCGCCGAGCAGCGCGCCGCCGATCGTCAGCCACAGGCCGATCACCTTGTTGACGACGCCGACCTCGGCGGTGCTGTACTGCATCGCCTGCAGCAAGAACGGCGTCATCAGCGAGCCGGCGAACGCGTCGCCGAGCTTGTAGAGCACGATGAACGCAAGGAACGCGGCGGCGCCTTGCTGCGAAAAGTAGCTGCGCAGGCCGCCGAGCAAGGTCTCGAACTGCGCGGCGCGCGCGGCCCATGCGGCCAGCGGCAACGTGAACGCGATGCCGAGCATCAGCGCGGCGAGGTCGATCCACTTCGCCTGCAGCGCCGCCGGCATCGCGCTGCCGGCGAGCGAGCCGCCGAGCAACGCGCGCGCGATCGGCGGGCCGAGGCGGTCGCTCAGGAACACGCCGACCGCGACCGCGGCCAGCACCGCGATGAAACCGAGCACGTCGCGCCGCGCCACGCTCGACGGCACGAGCGCATGGGTGAGCTTCGGCAGCGCCACGGCCGAGAACACCGCCGCCGCCACCATCACGCCGGCCATCACGCGGTAGACCTCGGGCCAGGTCCAGCCGCCGCCTTGGCTGGCGTCGACCCAGATCAGCGCGACGCCGCCCGACAGAATCATCGCGAGCCGGTAGCCGAGCACGTAGAGCGACGAGCCGAGCCCGCGCTCGCTGGCGTGCAGCGAATCGGTGCGGTAGGCGTCGATCACCACATCTTGCGAGGCCGATAAAAACGCGACCAGCACGGCGAGCAGCGCGAAGAAGCGGGTCGAGCCGGTGGGCGAGGTGGCGGCCATCCAGAGCAGCGCACCGGCGAGCGCGAGCTGCGTCAGCACCAGCCAGCCGCGGCGCCGGCCGAGCCCCGGCAGCTCGAACCGGTCCATCAGCGGCGCCCACAAAAACTTGAAGGTGTAGGGCAGGCCGACCAGGCTCAGGAAGCCGATGGTCGCGATGTCGACCCCCGAGACGCTGAGCCAGGCCTGCATCGCCTGGCCCGTGAGCGCGAGCGGCAGGCCCGACGCGAAGCCGAGCAGGGTGACGACGAACAGGCGGTAGGCCGTCACGACACCGACCCGATGACGCGCGCGCGGTTGGGCGCTCAACTCAGGCTTCGGCACGGGCCAGCTTGCACGGCGGCGGGCACCGGCTGCGATGGCGCCGCGTTGATGGCGGGCAGGTCTTGTGCTGCGGTGGGCCGAGCCGGCAGCGGGCGCGCGAGGGTCGTCATGGGCGCGATTGTCCCCTGCCCCGGTGCCCGTCCACCCGCCGGGCGAAGGCGCGCGCAGATGCCGGTGTTGCGCCGGCCGCCGCCCCGCGCCCGGTGTGCAGGCCGCAGGCTCCGGACGAATCCTCGACAATCGCGCCCATGAATCCCCCGCTCCGCGCCGCGCTTCCCAGCTTTTCAGCGCCCGACTTTCGCGCCGCACTCGGCATGTTCGCGACCGGCGTGACGGTCGTCACCGCGCGCGGCGCCGACGGCAAGCCGGTCGGCCTGACCGCCAACTCGTTCAACTCGGTGTCGCTCGCGCCGCCGCTGGTGCTGTGGAGCCTGGCGCGCAAAGCTGGCTCGATGCCGCACTTCGAGCGCGGCTCGCACTACGCGATCAACATCCTGAGCGCCGACCAGCATGCGCTGGCCGAGCGCTTCGCGAGCAAGGCCGCCGATCGCTTCGACGGCGTGGTGTTCCGCGAGGGCGCGGGCGGTGCGCCGATCCTCGACGGCTCGGCGGCGGTGTTCGAGTGCTTCAACCGCAGCCGCTACGAAGAGGGCGACCACGTGATCTTTGTCGGCGAGGTCGAGCGCTGCACCTGGCGCGAAGGCGCGCAACCGCTGATCTATCACGGTGGGCGCTACTTCACCGAGTTGCCGATCTGA
Source organism: Rhizobacter sp. (assembly GCA_031394085.1). Lineage (GTDB taxonomy): Bacteria > Pseudomonadota > Gammaproteobacteria > Burkholderiales > Burkholderiaceae_C > LMDS01. Next base: position 2,259 of record JANMWQ010000285.1, read on the forward strand.
CCCTTCGACAGGCTCAGGGCGAACGGCGAGTCGGCGTTCTTTGACTCTACAGTTTCGAGCGCCCAGCCATATCACGCGCGTTTCGCTGCGAACGCGACGAACCACTCGACACATGCTGCCGCTCTTTCGGCACCACCCATCGCGTCGATGTTGAACACCTGGTCGGCCGGCGTGCCCATCAACAGCTTTTTGACGGGCAGCTCCATCTTCTTGCCCGACAAGGTGCGCGGCACGGCCGTGACGTGAAAGATCTCGTTGGGCACGTGGCGCGCCGAGAGCGCGGCGCGGATGCTGTCTCTCATCCGCCGGGTCAGCGCGTCGTCGAGCACGAGCCCTTCGCGCAGCACGACGAACAGCGGCATGTAGCTTTCGCGGCCGAGGTATTCGAGGTCGACGACCAGGCTGTCGAGCACCTCGGGCATCGCCTCGACCGCGCGGTAGAGCTCCGAGGTGCCCATGCGGATGCCGTGGCGGTTGATCGTCGCGTCGCTGCGGCCGTAGATGATCGCGCCGCCGCGCGACGTGATCTTGATCCAGTCGCCGTGCCTCCATACCGCAGGCTTCCCATTTCCGCCGGGGTACATGTCGAAGTAG
>JANMWQ010000599.1:0-1597 GCA_031394085.1 Rhizobacter sp.
CGCGCAGCCTCTCGCCGAACATCAAGCCGAAGAAGCGCGTTGCCGCGTTGTTCGGTGCGAAGCAGCCTGAGCTGGAGCCGGATCCGGTCGCGTCCTGATTGCTTCGCTCCCTCTCCCGTTGGGAAAGGGAGCAGATGAGAAGCGAAACTCTTTCGACTCCGTTCGGGCTGAGCTCGTCGAAGCCTTCGCGGTACGCCACCGGTCCTTCGACAAGCTCAGGACGAACGGGAGGGAAGCTGTTTCGCGGACGCCTTGGTCGAAAGTGACCTGAATTTCCTCAGCCGGCCAGCAGCGAAAACACGACGGGCACGTTGTTCGGCAGCGTGATGGTGCGCGTCTTCCAGCCCTCGACCGTATCCGTCCGCGTGAAGCCACCCGACAAGGTCAACCCGCAACTCACCGACACCCGCGTTGCCGCTTGCAGGTGCGCGAGCAGCGCGGCGAGCAGCGCTTCGTTGCGGTAGGGCGTTTCGATCATCAGTTGCGTTTGCGCTGCGCGGCGGGACAGCGCTTCGAGCTCGCGAATGCGGGCGCCGCGCGCCGCCGCGTCGACCGGCAGGTAGCCGACGAAGGCGAAGCTCTGGCCGTTCAGGCCGCTGGCCGCCAATGCGAGCACGAGCGAGCTCGGGCCAGCGAGCGCGATCACCTCGATGCCTGCTGCGTGCGCCGCCTGCACCAGGGCGGCGCCCGGGTCGGCAACCGCCGGCAATCCGGCCTCGGAGATCAGCCCGAGGTCGTGGCCTTGCATCGCGGGGGCGAGCAGGGCGGCGAGGTCGGGTGCGGGCAGCGTGTTCGAGCCTTTCGGCGGGCGAGGCAATTCGACGATCGCGATCGCCTGCAACGGTTGCGCGAGCGGCACGACCTGGTCGATGCGCTTGAGGAAAGCGCGCGTCGTCTTCGCGTTCTCGGCGACCCAGTGCGTCAGGCGTGCGGCGGTGCGGAGTACTGATGCGGGCAGCACGTCGTCGATCGGGCTGGCCTCTGCCGGCGTCCCGAAATCGAGCGTGTTCGGGATCAGGTAGAGCGCACCGGTCGAGGTGCTCATGCCGGCAGCAACGGGTCGATGCCCGCTGCGCGCAGCAGCATGCAGGTGCGGATCAGCGGCAGGCCGACGAGGGCGGTCGGGTCGTCGGATTCGATCGCCTCGAGCAGCGCGATGCCGAGCGTTTCGCTCTTCGCGCTGCCGGCGCAGTCATAGGGTTGCTCGGTGCGCAGGTAATGCTCGATCTCGGCGTCGCTGAGTTGCCGAAACCGCACGGTCACTGGCGCGAGTGCGGTGCCCACGTAGCCGGTCGATGCGAGCACCACGGCCACTGCCGTTTGAAACACCACGCTGCGCCCACGCATCGCACGCAGTTGCGCCACTGCACGATCGTGCGTGCCGGGCTTGCCGATGGGTTCGCCGTCGAGGTCGGCGACCTGGTCGGAGCCGATCACGACGGCCTCCGGGAACTGCGCCGACACCGCCTGCGCCTTGGCCAGCGCGAGGCGTTGCGCGAGCGCGGCGGGTGCCTCACCTGGCCGCGGCGTCTCGTCGACTTCAGGTGAGTGCACCTCGAACGGCAGGCGCAATCGCTTGAGCAATTCGCGCCGGTAG
>JANMWQ010000608.1:0-7644 GCA_031394085.1 Rhizobacter sp.
CAATGCCGGTCGGTCCAGTCCATCATGGGCGCAACGCTCAGGCGCCATGGGCTAAGTTGTTGATTCATATAAGAAACTCTTCATTTGTCGGCCCAGACAAAAATGGGACAGACCAGATGAACTCTTTGACGGGCGGCGGAGCCTCTTTGTGCATGTTAATCAATGAGTTGCGCGTGATGATCAGGCGACAACGCAGGAAGTCATGCAGCCTCTTTGCGTAGTACTGCCGCCGAGCTGCAGCGCAAGCGGGTGCTCCGCGGCATTGAAGTCGAGGTGCCGCGGCACGTCGCCATGCAGCAATGCGCCGGTCGTCACCATCTCGGTGTAGAGGTGGGTGCGTTTGGTCAGCAGACGATGGAAGAAACGGCAGTGCCGATCGGTCCAATCCATCATCGGCGCGACGCTCAGGCGCCAAGGGGTGAAAATTTGCTTCTCGCTGGGTTGCATGGGAGCGCATTTTCCCCTGACACGCGACTATTTCGCTGCGATACGGCAAACTGAACATGCCGATGCCGAAACTGCTGGAGACTCACTTGGCCACACTGAATGTCCGCACACTCGACGACGCACTGAGGCAGCCGCCCTCGCCTGCGTCAGATATTGCCCAGCGCATACGCTCGCGCTTTGCCGCGCTGGGCGATGTCACACTGGAGATCGCGGAGCGTGAGCCAGTGCGGAGAATCGCATTCGATCGAGCACTCGCTGCCTCGTCCCGCCGCGAGCAAACCTGACTCGAAGCGCATTCGCGATCAAGCCCGCCCTGCCGCCGATGCGATCCCGCTGACGAATCTCGGCCACAACTCGGTCGGCAGGTCGTGGCCCATGCCGGCGATCAGGTCGATCTCGGCACCGGCGATCTTGGCGGCCAGGTCGACGGCTGCGGCCACCGGCACCAGCGGGTCGGCCTTGCCGTGGATGATTTGCGTCGGTTGCTTGATCTGCGCCAGCATGGGCGATCGGTTGCCGTCGGCCGCGATCGCGACCATCTGGCGCGCGGTGCCGGCAGGCTGGTACGCGCGCCGCACCGACATGCCGAGGCGTTCGTGCAGGTACGCATCGGGCGCAGGGTAGGCGGGGCTGCCGATCAGGCGGTACAGCTTCACGTAGTGCTCGATCACGCTCTGCACGTTGTTCGGGTCCGCCGGCCGCGAGATCAGCGCGCTGCGCACTTTGAGCGACGGCCCCGGCAGCTTGCGCGAGCCGCTGCTGGACATGATCAGCGTCAGGCTCTTGACGCGCTGCGGATGGCGCACCGCGAGCTGCTGCGCGATCATGCCGCCCATCGAGGCGCCGCAGATGTGCGCGGAGGCGATGCCCATCGCGTCGAGCAGGCCGGCCGTGTCGTCGGCCATGTCGGCGATGCTGTACGGCGCCTTGACCTTCATGCCGACCGCGAAGCGGAGCAAGTCGAGCGCGAGGTTGGGTACGCCGAGGTTGTCGAAGCGCTGGCTCAGGCCGCTGTCGCGGTTGTCGAAGCGGATGACGCGAAAGCCGCGCGCGACCAGCATCGCGACGAAATCGGGATGCCACGCGACGAGCTGCATGCCCAGCCCCATGATCAGCACCAGCGGCTCACCGCTCGGCGAACCGTGGTCTTCGACTTCGAGGGCGATGCCGTTGGCAGAAATTTGCATGTCGTGCGGATCGTTCAGGCCGAAGCCGCTGATTTCGTCGACTTTGCTGAATTTGCCGAGTTCGGGTTGACGCCGGTCTGAAAGAACCAGCGCCGCGCGCCGCTCGGGTCGAACGGCTGCCACGCATCCTTGGCTTGCGCGAGCCGATCGGCGACCGCGTAGAGCGCGAGCGGGTTCATGCCCATGCCGGTGTGGCTGGCGTGGACCCCGATGTTCTCGACCTGCGGGCCGGGCTCGTTGAGACTGCACTGCCAAGCGACGATGCCGTCGGTGCGGGAATAGATCGAGGTCGTCGGCACCGGCGGCGGCGTGCCGAGCCGCGCGATCATCGAAGGGTCGTGCGCCTTTTGGCCGCTGAGCAGTTCGAGGATGCGCCACGCGTTGGTCGCGCGCGGGTGGCCGGCGAACGGCGTGCCGAGCGTGACGACGCAGCGCGTGTGCTCGGGCAACTCCTTCGCCATCTCGCGCGCATACAAGCCGCCGAGGCTCCAGCCGATCAGGCTGACCGGCCTGCCGTGCTTGTCGGCAAGTGCGCGCACGTCGGCGGCACACTTTTTCAGTACACCGTCGCGCGGGCCGAAGTTGAAGCCCTGGCCCCAGGCCTGCGTGACGTACCCCAGGCGATCGAGAAAATTGCGCAGCGGTGCGGTCGTGACGTCGTTCGCGCCCATGCCGGGGAAGACGAGCACCGGGTGGCCGTCGCCCTTGGGCAGGCGGCGCAGCCAGGGCGTGGCGGCAACCATCGCGCCGAGTTCCCACAGGGCGCGTACTTCGAGCATCAGCAAGACAGCGTTGGGCGGGCGCAAGTCGCCGGTCGAGGGGGTTCGTTCGGTGGCGGGGGTTCTGGGGAGTCTGGGCATGCTGCGCCGAGGCTGTGACGATGGTCGAATGTTACCGGGCCGCGCTCGGCTGCTTCGGGGCAGTTGCCCGGATGCGAGCTGTCGCTTTCGGGACAGATTTGGCGCTCGGCCCGATCGGTATCGAAGCCTCCACGCTCGCCGGCAGGGCCTGGAACTCGTCGAACGCCGCCTGCACATGGCGCGCGAGTTCGGCGACCTCGGGCATCGCCTCACCGCATGCCATCAACCCGAAATCGAGCGACTCGCTGTAAGTCTGCACCGTGATGTTGAGCGCTACTCCATGCACGACGATCGAGGTCGGGTAGTTGGTCAGCATGCGCGCGCCGGCCATGTAGAGCGGCACGGTCGGGCCGGGCACGTTCGAGATCGTCACGTTGGCGATCGCAGGCAGCCGGTCGGCCACGCGGGCCTTCGCGTACAGCGCGCCCAGGCCCTGCATCAGCCACGGCACGCCGAGGGTCGGAAAGTCGGTCGGCATCAGGCTCTTCATCGCACCCATGTTGGCCTTCATCGCGGCCGTCGCGGCGAGCACGTGCGACAGCCGCTTGGCCGGGTCGGCGATGTGCGTGCCGAGGCTCACGACCGTCATCGTGGCCTGGTTGTTCGATGCGGTATCGCCTTTCGCGCGGGTCGAGATCGGCACAGCGGCGACCATCGACTTGCGCGGCAGCGGCCCGTGCTTGAGAAAGTTGCGGCGCAGCGCGCCGCTGCAGATCATCAGCACCGCGTCGTTCAGGCTGGCCTTGTGCTTGCGGCGCGTCGCGTTGATGGCAGCGAGCGGCAGGCTGATCGATGCGAACGCGCGCGTGCTGGAGACGGTCGTGTTCAGGCGCGTGCGCGGCGCGAGCGCGAAGTTGCTGACGCTCTTGCCCTTTGCCACAGCACCCTGCCCTGCGAGCCGCAATGCGACCGCCCCGACCGTGCCGCCTGCCGTGTCGCCGACCTTGCGCGAAGCCATCTGCGACAGCACGCTCACCGCGCCGGGAATCGCCCTCACCGCGTCCATCACGAGGTCGAGCTGATTGCCGAGTGCGCCGCGCAGCATGTCGACCATGCCGCGTTCGCGTCGGACCTTGCCATGGCGATGCTGGTCGACATCACGGCCTTCGGCGCTCACATCGAGAATCGCGTGTGCGAGCGCGACCGCCGCCTGGCCATCGACGGCCGCGTGGTGCAGCTGCGTGTACATCGCGAAGCGCTTGGTGCCGCCCGGCCCGTTCTTCAGACCACTGAAAACGTGGAACTTCCACAGCGGCCGGCTGCGGTCGAGCAGCACCGGGTGGAGCTTGCCGACTTGCGCTTCGAGCTCGGCTTGCCCGCTCCCTGTTGTCGATTTCGGCAACTTGATGCCGACGATGTGCTGCGCGAGATCGGGCTCGTCGTCGACCCACACCGGATTGCTGAGGTTGAGTGGCATCTTCACGAGCTTCTGGCGCAACGCCGGCGCGAGCACGAGGCGCTGCGCCATGTGCGCGCGCATGTCGGCGAGAAAGTCGCCCCGGTACCCGGCCGGCAGCTCGAAGTTGTGCAGCGCCCCGACGTGCATCGGCATCTGCGGTGTCTCGAGGTGGAGAAAGCTGGCATCGAGTCCGGGGAGCTGTTTCATGCGGCATTCCATGCGGGTGATGGGATCGCTGCTAGTGCGCAGCACGCTGCGCGGCGCTGAGGGGAAGCCCTCTCCCGTGCGCTCTGCCGCACGCTGCGCCACGCCTTCAACGCGCGGCTTGGCGCAGCGCGACCGCCTCGTTCGCGGCGAGCGCGATCAACACCATCGCGCCGCCCGCGATCACGTGCCTCGCCGGCGTTTCACCCGCACCGACCCACGCCCACGCGACGCCGAAGATCACTTCGAGCAACGCGAGCAGCGAGGCTTCTGGCGCACTCAAGTGCCGTGCCGCGGCGACCGACATCAGGCACGGAATCGCGAGCTGCACCACGCCGAGCAACGCGAGCAATCCGAGGTCGTGCGCCGAGGCGGCGAACGGCAACGAGAACGGCAAGGTCAGCAGCGCCGACAGCACCGCGCCGATCAGCACGGCGGGCAGCAGATCGACATCGGCATGGCTGCGGGTGTGCTGGATCACGACCCAGTTGACCGCCGCCGCGATCGGTACGGCGAGCGCGACCAAGGTGCCGAGCAGGTGCTGCGGATCGGCTGCGCTGAATTCGCGCGCGTACATCCACGCGATGCCGGTTCCGGCGACGACGATCGCGGCCCAAGTGCGCGCCGCGAGCCGGTGGCCGAGGAACACGCGCGCGATCAGTGCGGTCATCAGCGGCGCGCTCGCCATCGTGATCAGCACGTTCGCGACGCTGGTCAGCGTGATCGCCACCATGAACGCAGTGAACATCACGCACCAGCAAATGCCCGAGAGCCACAGTGTCTTGCCGCCTTCGCGCAGCGCACGCGTAAGGGTCGCGCGGCCGCGGATCGCCGGCAGCATCACCGCGAGCGCGAGCACCGTGAAAGCGCTGCGCCAGAACGTGACCTCGAAGCTGCGCGCCGAGTCGAGATGGCGCGTGACGACGCCGGCGATGCTCCACATCAGCGTGACGAGAACCATCGTCGCCACGGCTCGAGAGTGAGTCATCTCAATAGTCGCCGCCCGCACTCCCGGGGGCCAGGTTGTCGAACTTCGTCAACGGCTTGTTGAAGAACAGCTTGACCGTGCCGGTCGGCCCGTTGCGCTGTTTGCCGATGATGATCTCGGCGATGCCGGGCTCCTTGCTGGCTTCCTTGTTGTAGTAGTCGTCGCGGTAGATGAACATGATGACGTCGGCGTCTTGTTCGATCGCACCGGACTCGCGCAGGTCACTCATCATCGGGCGCTTGTCGGTGCGCGACTCGACGCTGCGGTTGAGCTGCGAGAGCGCGAGCACCGGGCACTTCAGTTCTTTGGCGAGCGATTTCAGGCCGCGCGAGATTTCACCGATCACGGTGGCACGGTTCTCGTCGCTGCTGCCGCCGCTGCCGCTCATCAGCTGCAGGTAATCGACCACGATCATGCCGAGCTGGCCACATTGCCGCGCCTGCCGACGCGCCCGCGCGCGCACCTCGGTCGGCGTCAGCGCCGAGCTCTCGTCGATGAACATGCTGACGCGGCCGAGCTTCTCGACCGCCTCGGAAAGCCGCCCCCATTCATCGTCTTTGAGCCGGCCGGTGCGCAGGTTGCTCTGGTCGATGCGGCCGAGCGAGCCGACCAGGCGCAATGCCAGCTGCGCCGCGCCCATTTCCATCGAGAACACGACCACGGGCAGGCCTTCGGCGACGGCGACGTGCTCGGCGATGTTGAGCGCAAAGGCGGTCTTGCCCATCGACGGCCGCGCCGCGAGCACGATCAGGTCGCCGGGCTGAAAGCCCGAGGTCATGCGGTCGAGGTCGAAGTAGCCGGTGCGCACGCCGGTCACGTCTTCGGCGCCGTTCTCGTGCAGCTCGGTGACACGGTCGAGCAACTGCACGACCAGCGTGTCCATGCTCAGAAAACCCTGCTGCGACTTCGAGCCTTCTTCGCCGATGCGGAAGATCTTGCCCTCGGCTTCGTCGAGGATCGCCGAGACCGCACGACCCTGCGGGTTGAACGCGCTGGTCGCAATCTCGTCGCTCGCGGCGACCAGCTTGCGCAGCACCGCCCGCTCGCGCACGATCTCGGCGTAGCGGCGCATGTTGGCGGCGCTCGGCACGCTCTGCGCCAGCGCGTTGAGGTAGACCAGACCGCCGCAGTCGTCGGCCTTGCCCAGGCCCTGCAACTGCTCGAACACGGTGATCACGTCGGCCGGTTTGGTGGCGCTGATCAGCGTGCCGATCGCGGCGTAGATCAGGCGGTGCTCGAAGCGGTAGAAATCACTGTCGACGAGCAGGTCACCGGCACGGTCCCAGGCGCTGTTGTCGAGCAGCAGGCCGCCGAGCACGCTTTGCTCGGCCTCGACCGAGTGCGGCGGAATGCGGAGTTTGGAGACCTCGTCGTCGGGGCGGGTCGCGCTGGAATCTTTGAAAGGGAAGACGGCCGACATCGGTGGGTCCTGCGAACCGGCGCATGCACCGGCCTGTGTACAAGCCTGTGCATATCCGTGAGAAAAGCGGTTGAAACAGTCAGATGCGCATCGCCCAATGAGAAAGGCCGGCAAAGCCGGCCTTTCGTATCGAGCTTGGTGAAACCTTAATCGGTTTCGCCGAGCACGACAACCTTGACTTCGACGACGACATCGGTGTGCGGCGAAACGCTCACGGTGTGCTCGCCGACGATCTTCAGCGGACCGTTCGGCAGGCGCACTTGCGACTTCGTGATCTTGAAGTCGATGCGGGTCAGCGCATCGGCGATGTCGGCGTTCGTGACCGAGCCGAACAGACGACCATCGACGCCGGCTTTCTGCGTGATGTGCACGGTGCGGCCGCTCATCTTCTCGCCCAGCGCGTTGGCAGCAGCGAGCTTCTCGGCCGCGGCCTTCTCGAGCTCGGCGCGCTTGACCTCGAATTCCTTGATCGCCGACTCGGTGGCACGACGTGCCGCGCGCTGCGGGATCAGGAAGTTGCGGGCGTAACCGTCTTTGACCTTGACCACATCGCCGAGGTTGCCGAGGTTGGCGACTTTTTCCAGCAGGATGATTTGCATGCGGTTGCTCCTCAGACCTTGTGCTGGTCGCTGTACGGCAGCATCGCCAGGAAACGCGCGCGCTTGATGCACGTCGTCAACTGGCGCTGGAAGAACGCGCGCGTGCCGGTCAGGCGAGCGGGCGTGATCTTGCCGTTCTCACCGATGAAGTCGCGCAACGTGTCGATGTCTTTGTAGTCGATCTGCTTAACGCCGGTGACCGTGAAGCGGCAAAAGCGCTTGCGACGGAACAGCAACGATTGGGTATTGCGCTTGGGTTTGCGGTCCTTGGAGAACCGGCCTTTTCCGCGTGGTGGGGGCATATCTACACCTCATTCATTTGAACAGTGAGCGGATTGAGTTTGAACTTCAATCCAGCTCGGTGACATGGAACACGACACCTCGGCCGTTGCGCTGCGAACCGAGGAAGCCGGCAAAGCCGTGTGTGCTTCCCAACTCCAACTTCTCGACACGCGCTGTGATCTCACCGATCGCCCGGGCCCGGATATCGAACCAGACCTTGCGGGGCTTGCCGTCTTGCGTGACCTCCGATTCGTGCTT
>JANMWQ010000610.1:0-3436 GCA_031394085.1 Rhizobacter sp.
GCCATTTCGACGCGCGCGGCAAAACGCACCATCGCCTCGCTCAACCCGCCGCCGCCATCGCGCCACAGCCAGTGGTCGGCACCGGGCATTGCGCGCAGCGCGGCGAGGTCGGTGCCGTACTCGTGCTCGCCCGGCGATTGCGTCAGCGATTCGCCCGCGCCGGCCGGCGCCCCGGCGAGTTTCAAATGCTCGGTGACACCAGCCGCGCGCGCCGGCAGCAGCCCGCTGTCGAAGCAGTTCGTCAGCACGTCTTCGGCCATCGCGCGGTAGGTCGTCCACTTGCCGCCGGTCACGGTGACAAGGCCCGATTTGTCGACCCGCACGGTGTGCTCGCGCGAGATCGATTTCGTCTGCGCGCGTGTTTGGGGGTCGCCGTCTTCTTCTTGCGGCGGGCGCACCAGCGGACGCAGTCCGACCCAGACCGAGAGCACGTCGGCACGTGTCGGCTGCTTGCTGAGGTAGTTGCCGGCTTCGCGCAGGATGAACTCCACCTCGTCCTTGAACGGCGCGGGCTCGATGGCCACGTCGTCGCGCGGCGTGTCGGTCGTGCCGAGCACGGTCTTGCCGAGCCACGGCACCGCGAACAGCACGCGGCCGTCTTCGGTCTTCGGGATCAGCAGCGCATGGTCGGTCGGCAAAAAACTGCGGTCGACGACCAGGTGCACGCCCTGGCTCGGCGCGACCATCGGCGGCTTCTTCACGGCGTCCGGTTCAGCGTCCATGTCGCGGATCGCGTCGACCCAGACACCGGTCGCGTTGATCACGCAGGTCGCGTTCAACGTGAAGCGCTCGCCGCCTTCGACATCCTCGGCGACGAGCCCGCGCACCTTGCCGCCCGCGCGCAGCAGGCCCGCGCACTTGACGTGGTTCGCGACGCATGCGCCGCGCGCGACCGCGGTGCGCGCGAGTGCGACCGCGAGGCGCGCGTCGTCGAACTGGCCGTCCCAATACTTTACGCCGCCCGACAAGCCACGCGTGCGCACCGTCGGGACGAGCGCCTTCACCTGCGCGGTCGACAGCAGCTGCGTGGTGCCGAGGCCGCGGCTGCCGGCGAGCGCGTCGTAGGCCTTGAGCCCGACGCCGTAGAAGCCGCGCTCCCACCAGCTGTAGCCCGGCATCACGAACGCGAGCGGCTGCGCGAGGTGCGGTGCGTTGGCGAGCAATGTCGAGCGTTCGTGCAGCGCCTCGCGCACCAGCGCGACGTTGCCCTGCGCCAGGTAGCGCACGCCGCCGTGAACCAGCTTGGTGCTGCGCGACGACGTGCCCTTCGCGAAATCGGCAGCCTCGATCAGCACGACCTTGAAGCCGCGCGCCGCCGCGTCGAGCGCGACGCCGAGGCCGGTCGCGCCGCCGCCGATCACCGCGACATCCCACTGCGGCTCGGTGCGCAGCCGTTGCAGCTGCTCGTGTCGGTTCATCCGGCGGTCACCCCATCACCGAACACTGCGCGATGCCGGCATCGACCAGCACGTGCTGGCCGGTCATGCCGTCGCTGTCGTCGGCCGCCATGAACAGCGTGACGCGCGAGACGTGGCCGGCGTCGAGCCGGATCTTCAGGCACTGCGCGTCGAGAAAGGCCTGATCGGCGGCCGGGTCGCGGTGCAGCGCAGTCTGGCGATCGGTGACGATCGCACCGGGCACGACCGCGTTGACACGGATGTTGCGCGCGCCGAGCTCGCGCGCCAGCGTGCGCGTGAGGCCGAGGATGCCGGCCTTCGCCGTCGTGTAGCCGGCCAGGTTCGGCCGGCCGCGCATCCACGAAACCGAGCCCATGTTGATGACCGAGCCACCGCCCGCGGCCGCCATGCCGGGTGCGACGGCCTGGATCGCGAAGAAGTAGTGCTTGAGGTTCAGCGCGAGGCGGTCGTCCCAGAACTCGGGCGTCACGTCTTCCATCGCATGGCGGTCGTCGCGGCCGGCGTTGTTGACCAGCACGCGGATCGGGCCGGCGCGTTCGATCACACTGCGCAGCAAGGCCTGGTACGCGACCGCGTCGCGCACGTCGCAGGCCGCGTAGATCGGCTCGGGCTGGCCCTTGCCTTTGACTTCTTCGATCAGTTCGTCGCCACCGTTCGGCTTGGTGCCGCAGAACGCGACGGTCGAGCCTTGCGCCGCGAACGAGCGCACGAGGTCGGCGCCGATGCCGGAACTGCCCCCGCTGATGAACACGAGCTTGGCCGAGAGCGAGGGGTAGATCGTCATGGGCGGAGGAAAGCAGTCGATGTGGAAAGTTAAAGGGCGAAGTTGGCCGGCAAGCCCGGCACGTCGACCTCGAGCGCGAGCACGCAGCCGGCATACGGCTGCTCGATCAGCTCGGTGGGCGGCCGGTTCTCGCGCGAGGTCGTGATGTAGAGCGTCTTGAGATCCGGGCCGCCGAAGCAGGGCATGGTCGGGCAGCGCACCGGCAGCTTCACTTCGCGGAGCAGCTCGCCTTGGGGCGAAAGCCGCACGATCCGCTGGCCCTCGAACATCGCGGCCCAGTAGCAGCCTTCGGCGTCCATCGCTGCGCCGTCGGGGCGACCGCCGTAGCTGTCGAGCGACTGGCCGGGCTGCTTGCGCGGGAAACTCGCGAACACGCGCTGGCGGCTGAGCGCGCCGCTGTGCGGATCGAAGTCGGCCGCGTAGACCGTGTGCGCTGTCGTGTCGCTCCAGTGAACCGTGCGGCCGTTCGGGCTCCACGCGAGTCCGTTGCCGACGGTGAGGCCCTCGACCTTTTTCGTCAGCTTGCCGTCCGCGAAGCAGTTGAGCGACGCCAGCGGCGGCTCGCGCGGCTCGTAGATCGTGGCGACCCAGAAGCGGCCCTGCGGGTCGGCCTTGCCGTCGTTGAAGCGCTCGACTTTCGGGTCGTAGTCGGGCTCGGCGACGCGTGCTCGCTCGCCGCTGGCCGGGTCGAAGTGCCACAGGCCATCGCGCATCGCGAGCAGCAGCGTGCCGTCGATGCGCGGCGCGAAGCTGGCGACGTCGGTGTCGAACTGCCAGTGGCGCAGGTCGCCGCTTTTCGGGTCGAAGCGCTGCAGCTTGTGACCGGGAATGTCGGCGTAGTACAGCACCTGCTCGCGCGGGTGCCAGACCGGCGATTCGCCCAGCAGCGCAGCCGATGCGACGGCCACCCTCACGTCGCCCGGGTTCTCGAGGGTCGACGCCATCAGAGCACCGAGATCTCGAGCTTCATCGTTGCCTCGACGCTCTCGCCGGGCGCCACCGTGCGCAGGCCGTGCGCAGCCGGATCGGCCATGTGGATCGCGTTCGAGACATGGCTCACCGGCTCGACGCAGAAGTAGTCGCGGTCCTGCGGCGTGAACACGACCAGGTGATCGAGCGACGACGTGAGCTGGAGCGAGAACTTCTCGTCGCGGATGCGCGCCGGGCCGCGCCAGCCGTCGAAGCAGTTGTCGAAATCGAGGTGCGAGACATCGCTGTCGATGCCGGGCTGCGC
>JANMWQ010000629.1:0-3658 GCA_031394085.1 Rhizobacter sp.
GATCGTCGCAGCCAGCGGCACGCGGTCGATCTGCTCGGCGCTCGCGATGACCACGGCGCGGTCGGTGCGCAGCGCGCATCGGCCGAGCGAAGCCCACAAGCATCGGATCGACGCGGCATCGAGCGCGGCGGTGGGTTCGTCGAGCAGCGTCAACGCCCGGCCGGACGCGAGCGCGGCGGCGAGCCAGACCTTGCGCTTGGAGCCGGTCGAGAGCATGTAGAGCGGCTTGTGGAGGTGCGGCGTGAGCGCGAAGCCGTCGACGAGGGTCTGCCATTCGTCGGCATCGAAGCCGGTATCGCCGTCGGTCAGCGCCACGGTGCAGTCCCGCACGCTGACCTGATCGAACGCATCGGTCGACGGCTCGCACCAGAACACGTTGCGACGATACCCGTCTGGGTCGGCATCGAGGCGCGCGCCCGCCAGCAACAGGCGCCCTGTCGCCGGCAACGCACCGGCAAGCACGCGCAGCAGGGTCGACTTGCCGCTGGCCGTGTCGCCGTGAAGCAAGGTCACGCCGGCGCCGATGCGCGCCGTCCAGCCTTGCACGAGCGGCGGTTGGCCGGGGTAGGCGAAGCCGAGGTCGTCCAGTTCGAGCAGCGCGGCGGTCGGAGTGTGCATGCCCGCGACCGTACCGCAGTCGCGCGCCACGTGCATCCGGCGGGTGCAGCGCTGCGTAGTATGAGGACCGAAATCTACAAAATTCTCGCGCCTTGCAAACCCTCAAACACCTGCTGATCGCCGTCGCACTACCGATGCTGTTGGCGGTTGGCCTGACCGCTTGCGCGCCGGTGCGCGTGCTCAACGCCCTCGCGAACACCAGCGGCGGCCACACCGTCTCGAAGAACATCGCCTACGGCCCGCTCGCGCGCCAAACGCTCGATGCCTACACCCCGACCATGACCGCACCGAGCGGTGGCTGGCCGGTCGCGGGGTTCTTCTACGGCGGCTCGTGGAATACCGGCGAGCGCGCCGACTATGCCTTCGTCGGCAGCGCGCTGGCGGCGCGCGGCGTGCTGACGCTGGTGGCCGATTACCGGCTCTACCCCGACGTGCGCTACCCGGAGTTCTTGCGCGACAGCGCGCTCGCGCTGGCGTGGGGGTTCGATCAGGCCGCGCGCCTCGGCGGCGACCCGAAGCGGGTGTTCGTGATGGGCCACAGCGCTGGCGGCTACAACGCCGCGATGCTGGCACTCGACCCGCGCTGGCTCGGCAGCACCGGCCACATGCCGGCCGAACTCGCCGGCTGGATCGGCCTGGCCGGCCCGTACGATTTCTTCCCGACCGACAACCCCGACGCGCAGCCGGTGTTCTTCCACCCGAACTACCCGGCCAAGGCGCAGCCGATCGAGTTCGGCAACCTGCAGGCGGTGCCGACGTTCCTGGGCGCACCGGTGAACGACAGGCTGGTGAGCCCGACGCGCAGCACGCAAGCCCTCGCCGACAAGCTCGAAGCGGCGGGCACGCCAGTGACCTTGCGGATCTACGGGCGTGCGACCCACACGACGCTGATCGGCGCGTTCTCGCCGCCGCTGCGCTGGGTTGCGCCGGTGCTCGACGACGTGGCGGCGTTCATCGCCGCCACGCCGCCGTCGAGCGCCGAGCGCCTGGGCCAGCCGGTCGTGCGCTGAGCGGCACGCGGTAAAGCCACACGCGCCGACTGTCGGCACACTCGATCATGTCGGTCGGCGCGAACCCCGGCGCATCGAATTCCAGGCTGACGAGCCACGCGCCCGGCTTCATCTCGCGCGTCGCCTTCTCGGCAGCGCGGTCCATGCTCTCGGGGCGCTGGAACACGTAGACGAGGTCGTACCCAGACCAATCGGCGGCCCAGATGTCGCCGCGGCGCACGGACGCGAAACGGCAACGCCACGCGCACAGGATGCGCAGCGGCCAGCTCCATTCCAGGCCGTGCATGGCGGCCTGCGGGTACGCGCGGTGCAACTCGCGCAGACCGTCGCCGAGGCCGCAGCCGGCATCGAGGATGCGCGCTTTGGCCGCCAGCGGCGCGCGTTGCGCGAGGCCCTGCAATGCGCCGACGGGGGTCGGAAACAGCGGCGCATCGCGCCACGCATTCATCGGGTAGACGAGCGCGAGCAGCGCCAGCGGCAGCAGCCAGCCCCACGCCGGCATCGTGCCCGCGAGCCCCGAGGCCACGAGCGACAACGGGAAGCCCGCGGCGATGAAGAGACGGCGCCACGGCGTGCTGCCGACCACACTGAGCGCCGCCCCGAGCGCGACCGCCATCGCGATCGCCACGAACAGCGGCGCATCGACCGAGCGCATCGACCCGAACAACGCCCAGCCGAGCGCCCAGGCGAGCAATGCGGGCAGTGGCCAGATCAGTCGATTGATGCGCATCTGTTTGACTCCCTCTCCCCAAAGGGGCGAGGGAGTAATGCAATACCTAAAACTTGAACGCGAGGCGCAGGCCGCCCCAGTGCTTGCCGTTCACCGTGATCGGCGCCGCGGCTTCCTTCATCACGACGAAGCTGCCGCCGCCCATGTCGCGGCGGTAGGTTTGCAGCACAAAGGGCCGCTCGTTGCGCGCCGACGCGAGGCCGGTGCGGTCGTTGAAGATGCGACGGTAGCGGCTGTTCGCGCTGTCCCACGCGAGGTTGCCGCGCTGCGGCTGGTTGTACTTCTTGTTGTGGGTGGGCACGAAACCATTGCGGTCGACCGCGATGCAAAACACCACCTTCGGGCTGAGCGCGAGCATGCGCTCCTGAACCGCCGGGAACAGCTTGTCGGCGAGCGCGACGAAGCGCGTCGTGTGCTGCGCCGGGTTCGTCTTCGGCATCGGTTGATAGGCTGCGTCGAACAGGTTCTGCGCCGAGATGGCGCCGCTCGCGACGGCGGATTCCAGCAGGCCGGCGACCTGATGCGCTGCGTCGATCGCAGCCTGAATGAACGGTGTGTCTTCGGTCTCGATGCCGCATTCGGCAACGAGTTCGATCAGGCGCTCCGACACATCGAGAAAGGTCTCGCTGCGCTTCATCGCGGCGCCGAGCGTGCGGCCGGTCTGGCCCATCTCGGCGGCAATGCCGCTCATCTGCGCATCGAGGCCACCACAGATCGCCCGACTCTGATCGGCGGCCAGGGTGATGCTGGCCACCGCCGCCTGCACATCGGCCAGCGCCTCGTGGAACTCGCCCTGCTGCGCTGCCTGCGCATCGAAGCGGATCTCGCGTGCCAGCGCGCCGATGCGCTTGTCGAGCACGCCGACCGTGCGCATGATTTCCTTCGATGAATGCTCGACCTTGCCGGCGAGGTCTTTCACCGCGTCGGCCACCACGCCGAAGCCACGTCCGGCATCACCGGCACGCTTGGCCTCGACCGACGCGTTGAACGCGACCAGCCGCGTCTGCAGCGCGATCTGGGTGATGCTCTCGGCAGCGCGCGCCACGTCGCGCAAGGTCGACACGACCTCGCCGACCTCGCGGCCCACGCCCTCGACCGCGACCCGCACGCGGTCGACCGCACCGAGCCCGGCGGTCGAGACGCTGCCGATGCCGGCCTGCGCGCGGTGGATGTCCTTGACCTGCGCGCTGAGCGCACCGACCGCCTGCGCGCTGCGCTCCGAGGCCTTGGTCGAATCGTCGATCAGCCCGCGCACCTCGGCCGATTCGCGCCCGATGGTCGAGGCCTGCTTGCCGATCGA
>JANMWQ010000651.1:0-2061 GCA_031394085.1 Rhizobacter sp.
GAGCAGATCGCCGGGCTGCAGCGCAGCGCCGAGCACTACGTCGCGAACGCGAAGCGGTTCGCAGCCGGCCTGAAGAAGCTCGGATGAGCGACCGCGACGCGACGAGCCCGGCGCCGGGCCGCCCCAAGGCGGGCGAGACCCCCTCGGGGGGTCGACTGACGTACCCGTCAGGCGGGGGGTCGACATGACGAGCCCGGCGCCGGGCCGCCCCAAGGCGGGCGAGACCCCCTCGGGGGGTCGACTGATGTACCCGTCAGGCGAGGGGTCGTCATGAGCGAGCTCCACAAGTTCTTGTTCGAAGGCCTGCCGGTGCGCGGCATGCTGGTGCGCCTGACCGATGGCTGGCAAGACGTGCTGGCGCGCCGCGCCGCCGCGAGCGATGCGTTCCCGGCACCGGTGCGCGCGCTGCTCGGCGAGATGGCGGCGGCCGGCGTGTTGATGCAAGGCAACATCCAGTTCGCCGGCGCGCTGGTGCTGCAGATGTATGGCGACGGGCCCGTCAAGCTCGCGGTGGCGGAGGTGCAAAGCGATCTGGCGTTTCGGGTTACCGCGAAGGTGGTCGGCGAGGTCACCGATGACGCGAAGCTGGAGGCGATGCTCAACGTGCACGGCCAGGGCCGCTGCGCGATCACGCTCGACCCGAAAGACAAGCGGCCGGGTCAGCAGCCGTACCAGGGCGTCGTCGCGCTGCATGGCGATCACGGCGAGCCGCTGCAGCAGCTCAGCGAGGTGCTGGAGCACTACATGCTGCAGTCGGAGCAGCTCGACACCCGGCTGATCCTCGCGGCCGACGACAGCATCGCTGCGGGCCTGCTGATCCAGCGCCTGCCGGTGCAGGGCGAGGGCAACCTGCAAGGCGCGCAGCGCAACGAGGACCTGATCGGGCTCGACGAGGCCTACAACCGCATCGCGCTGCTTGCCGGCACGCTGACCCGCGACGAGCTGCTGACGACGGATGCCGACACGATCCTGCGCCGGCTGTTCTGGGAGGAGCCGATCCGGCGCTTCCCGGTGCTGCGCGGCGAAGATGGTCCGCGCTTCGTTTGCAGTTGCTCGCGCGAGCGCGTCGGCAGCATGCTCAAGAGCCTGGGGCGAGACGAGGTCGACGGCATCGTCGCCGAGCAGGGCCGGGTCGAGATCGGCTGCGATTTTTGCGGCATCAAGTACCACTTCGATCCGGTCGACGTGGGCGAACTGTTCACCCCGGTCGGCCTGCAGGCCCCGGGCTCGGCGGCCCGGCACTGACGCTGCCGAACGGGCGCAGCGCACGGCGGGTCATGCCGTTGGCGCGAAGTGAGGCTAGGCTAGGGGTCGCGGCGCCGGTCATCGGCTGCCTTGATGCGCTGGCACACGGCCTCGCCCGCATGCTCGGCACGCGCGCATTCACGCGATTCGCAGATGCCTTGCGCGAGCGGGCTTCGATTCGCGCAGCGCTCTTGCACCGGGCGCGGCTGAGCCAGTGGCGGCGGCACCGAACTCGACGTGCGCGGTATCGATGCAGCGGCAGATGTCGGACGCATGCCTCGCGCACGGGCTTCTTCGATGCGGCGCCGCGTGATGACGGCCTCGGTCTGCGATGCAGCCTGTGTGCGCTGTTCGCGCAAGGCCTTCGCCTTGGCATCGCGAGCGGCTTTGTCTTTTGTGGCCCGCCGTTGCTTGTCGCCGGGCTCGGACAGCGCGGCCTGTTTCGCGATCGGCTCCCAGAGGTTGCCGGTGGGCGGTGAGGTGGTGGCTGTCGGTGCGGATGGCGCGATGAAGGGCGGGGCGGGCGGCAGCGCTTCGGATGGCGTCGGTGGCGGTGGCGGTGTCGGTGGCGGCGTTGTCGTGGCGCCAAGCGCAGCGCTCGATTCAATCGCGCTGCTGGCCGCCGCCATCGACGGGGGTGGCGCCGAATCGAAAGTCGGCACGGCAGTGGAGCGCGCGTGCTCCAGCCACCAGACCCCGCCACCGGCGGCCAGCGCGACGACGAGCGCGCCGAGGCCGATCCACAGCCCTTTGCGTGCGAGCGCTGCGGGTGGCGCTTGTGTTGCCGCGAACAGTGTCGAGAGAGGCGTACCGCAG
>JANMWQ010000672.1:0-2413 GCA_031394085.1 Rhizobacter sp.
GGTCGAGCTGCCGACGTTGATGTCGCGGCTGATGGCCTCGATCGGGTCGAAGCTCGAGGCGATGCGGTCCTTGAACTTGTTGTAGAACGCGGTCGCCGAGCCGCGGAAAGCGTCGCCCTTGTAGCGCACGCCGAGGTCGACGTTGACCGATTGCTCGGGCTGGATCGTCAGCGCCTGCAAGCCGGTGACGCTGCCCACGCCACCCACGATAATCTGGCCCTTGCCGAGGTTGCCGTACTCGAAGTTGCTCGGCGTGCGGAAGTTCTTTGCCACGCTGGTGAAGGCCTGCAGCCTGTCGGTCGCCTGGTAGCTGACCGCGATGCTCGGCAGGCCCTTGCCGTAGGTCTGGTCGACCTTGTAGCTCGCCGCGGCGTTCGCGCCCGAGTTGCCGAAGTTCGAGAAGTCGCGCTTGAGGCGGCGGTAGCTGAAGGCCGGCGTGACCTGCAGTTTGTTGTCGAGCAGGTCGACCGTGTCCTGAATGAACACGCTCTCACCGGTGGAAATGGTGCGCCAGTCGCGGCCCTGGTAGCTCGCGCCATCGGCGTAGGTCAGCAGGTTGCCATCGAGCCAGATGTCGGCCACGCCGCCGTCGTTGTCGACGTTCACCGCCGGCTGCGTCTGGCGATGCCGCGCGCGCTCGTACCAGACGCCGCCGCTGATCTTGTGGTGGTCGAGCACGTAGGTCAGCGTGGTCGTGACGCCCGGGCGATAGGTGTTGGTCAGGCTGCCGCGGTAGACGAGCACCGAGTCGAGCCGGTCGCCGTCGCCGTTCAGATCGCCGATGCCGCCGTGCAGCGGTTGGGTTGCGTTGTTGGTGCCGCCATTCGCGGTCGGGATTCGAGTCGCACCTTCGTCGAGCCGGGTCTGTTGCACGCCGCCGGTGCCGTAACCGTGCCACAGGTAGGGCACGACCTCGAGACGCAGGCGATCGGTCAGCGTGAAGTTGGCCTTGGCCGTCACGAGGTAGTTCTCGAACGGGTTCAGCGCGTAGCCGAAGTACTGCGGCGACGGGTTCGGATCGACCTGGCGCGTGCCGGCCACCGGCGTTTCGTGCTGCGGCACGACCGACGTGTAGTCGGCGTCGTAGCCGTTGGTGGCCCACTGCGTCTGGTTGAAGGTCGCGAAGTTGTTGTTGACGGCGCGGTTGTAGAGCACGCTCGCGCTGAGCTTGGTGCCCGCGCCCAGGTCGTACTCGGCGCCGAGGTCGAGGTGCTTGCGGTCGGCGCGGCCGTCACCCTTCCACTTGTCGGCCTTCGACAACGATGCCGACACGAACGCCTTGAAGTCGCCGACCTTGCCCGTGTCGACCCGCGCGAAAGTGCGGAAGTAACCGAGCTGTCCGCCCGACAACGCGATGCGCGTGCGCTGCATGTTCTCGGGCGCGCAGGACTGGATGCCGACGTTGCCGCCCGAGGCGCCGACGTGCGGTGCATCGGTGTCGGGCGCGCCCTGCGTGATGTAGAGCGAGCACAGGTTTTCCTGGTCGACGTACTCCTGCGGGAAGACCGCGAAGTTGCCGGAGTCGTTGACCGGCGCGCCGTTGACCGTGAAGCCCATCTGGTCGCTGTTGAAGCCGCGCACGCGCAGGCCGCCGCCGAACAGACCGGTCGCGTCGTTGCTGGTGCTGTTCACGCCCGGCAGCAGCGACAGCGCCTGGAACGGGTTGCCGCTGGAACGGGTTTTTTCGAGTTGGGCCTTGGTGACCGAGCTGCGCGCTTTCGGCGCGTCTTCTTCCATCAGCAGGCCGGTGCCGAGCTTGTCACCCTCGCCGGTGACCGTGACCTTGTTGAGCTCGGTGGTGGTCTGCGCGTGGGCGGCGCCGAGCATCGCGA
Source organism: Rhizobacter sp. (assembly GCA_031394085.1). Taxonomy (GTDB): domain Bacteria; phylum Pseudomonadota; class Gammaproteobacteria; order Burkholderiales; family Burkholderiaceae_C; genus LMDS01. The sequence continues at coordinate 1,833 of JANMWQ010000672.1, forward strand.
ACATGGCCAAGGCCACGGCATTGAGCGAGAAAGTGCGCATGAGGGAAAGGTGTCCTGTGGGAAGCGAGCGGAATAAAAGTTGGCGCCAAGGTCGCAGGCCTTTGGGGTCGCAAACGTTTGCTTAGAGCAAGGAGCTTGCCAACGCGCAATGACGCCGCCGTGACATGTTGGTGCGCCACCACGCTGGCCAACATCGAACCGGCGCACGCAACGCCGGGCGCCGCCACCTCAACGCACGAAGCAGGCGCGAAACTCCGCGCGCAGGCGTGGCGCGTCGACGCCGATGCAGACGGACTGCGCTGGCACCTCATCCCATGCGGTAGACGGACAACTCGCGCCTTCAGGCCTCTGGATGGTCTGCCCCGCGGCGATGCCGTCGGTGACCACGCGCACCGGGCCGCGCCGCAGCGTGAACGGTGTGGCATCGAGCGCGCACGCGACCGCGCTGGCATCGTGCGAGAAGATGCCGCCGCCGGTGCGCGGGTGGTAGAAGCTTTCGTAGCAGTGCGTGATGCGGCGAATGAACGCGCCCTCGGCACCGCCGTCGCGGCCGAGCGCATCGAGGTACGCGGTGCCCAGCA
>JANMWQ010000696.1:0-5069 GCA_031394085.1 Rhizobacter sp.
CGACATCCCCGATGCCGAGCGCCGGCTCGACGCGTATCCGCACCAGCTCAGCGGCGGCATGAGCCAGCGCGTGATGGTGGCGATGGCGATCGCCTGCAACCCGCGCCTGCTGATCGCCGACGAGCCGACGACCGCGCTCGATGTGACGATCCAGGCGCAGATGCTCACGTTGCTGCTGAAGCTGCAGCGCGACCGCGGCATGGCGCTGGTGCTGATCACGCACGACCTCGGCGTCGTCGCCGAAATCGCGCAGCGCGTGCTGGTGATGTACGCCGGGCAGGTCGTCGAAACAGCGGCCGTGCCGCTGCTCTTCGAGGCGCCGCGGCACCCGTACACCGAAGCGCTGCTGTCGGCGCTGCCCGAGCACAACATCGGCCAGCGCCGGCTGCGCTCGATGGCCGGCATCGTGCCGGGCGCGTTCGATCGGCCGGCCGGCTGCCTGCTCGCGCCGCGCTGCCCTTACGTGCAGGCGCGCTGCCGTGCGGAGCAGCCGGCGCTGTACGGCGATGCGGGCGCGCAAGCGCGGTGCTTCTATCCGCTGACGCAGGCGGTCGCGGCATGAGCCCGCCGGGCCGCCCCAAGGGCGAATACCGGAGTGCGCAGCACGAAGGTGCACCAATGAGCGATGTCGTGCTCCAGGCGCAAGGGCTCGCGAAGCACTACGCGGTCTCGACCGGTTTTCTGAAACCGAAGGCGCTGGTGCGCGCGCTCGACGGCGTGTCGTTCACGCTCGACGCCGGCCAGACGCTCGCAGTCGTCGGCGAATCGGGCTGCGGCAAGAGCACGCTGGCGCGCCAGTTGACGATGATCGAGCCGCCGAGCGCGGGCGCGTTGCTGCTCGCGGATTCACGAGGCGCGCTGGCCGATGTGACGCAGGCCGATGCGGCGCGCAAAACGCAATTGCGCCGGCAGGTGCAGATGGTGTTCCAGAACCCGTTCGCGAGCCTGAACCCGCGCAAGAAGATCGGCCACGCACTCGAAGAACCGCTCGCGATCAACACCGGCGCGAGCGCGGCCGAACGCAGCGCGCAGGCGCGCGCGATGATGGCGCGCGTCGGCTTGCGGCCGGAGCACGCAGCGCGCTATCCGCACATGTTCTCGGGCGGTCAGCGCCAACGCGTTGCGATCGCGCGCGCGCTGATGCTGGCGCCGAAGGTCGTCGTGCTCGACGAGCCGGTCTCGGCGCTCGATGTCTCGATCCAGGCGCAGGTGCTGAACCTGCTGATGGACCTGCAAGACGAAACCCGCGTCGGCTACGTGTTCATCTCGCACAACCTCGCGGTGGTCGAGCTGATCGCCGACGAGGTGCTGGTGATGTACCTCGGCAAGGTCGTCGAGCGCGCGCCGAAAGTCGCGCTGTTCACGACGCCGCGCCACCCGTACACGCGCGCGCGGCTCGCGAGCACGCCACGCATCGACAAGGCCGCGCGTCAAGAGCGCCAGGTGCTCGGCGGCGAGTTGCCTTCACCACTCAACCCGCCGAGCGGCTGCGCGTTTCACAAGCGCTGCCCGTTCGCGGTCGAGCGCTGCCGCGTCGAGGTACCGTTGCTCGAAGACCTGGGCGGCGGGCAGCAGGTGGCCTGCCACCGCGTGCACGAGCTCGGCTGAGAGTCTGAGAGTTTTTCGCGAAGTCCCTGCAGGGTCCGTTCGGGCTGAGCTTGTCGAAGCCTCGCCACCAGGTGTGCAGGCACTTCGACAAGCTCAGTGTGAATGGGTGTGGGGTCGGCAATCGAAAAACTCTCACGCCCTGAGCCCGGAGAGCACCGGCCGAGCGCCGGGCCGCCCCAAGCCTGTCCTGAGCGGAGTCGAAGGGCCGGCCGGTACCCGCCCGGCGGGTGGCGGCGTACGCGCCGCCGGGTGCACCATCTACCGCGGCTTGCCGCCGCGCCAGAGGCCACGCGGCTCGGCGCGCGCCGCCGGGTGCGCGCGGGTGGCGAGCAGCGCCGACGACAGGTACAGGCCGTTGAGCAGCCGGCTCGCGCGCTCCACGCTCATGCCGGGCCAGCCGGCGATGTCGCGCAACGAGACCGTCTCGCGGCGCAGGCGCTGCGCGGCCGAGCGCAGCGGGCCACCGAGTGCCACGCCATCGGCCTCGGGGTTCTTCAACGCGCGATAAGCGGCCGTGCCGGCGATCTCCGCCAACAGCGCCGCGCGCGGCCCGTCGAGCGCGAGCGACCACAGCAGCGGCATCAGCGGCCGGTAATGCTCGGTCTGCGCGACGCGCTCGTGCATCCAGTGCCCCGGCGGGCGCACGCCAGGCGGCTCGGCGCCGATCAGCGTGGCGCGCGCCAGTGCGCCCCGCGCCACCAGTGCGAAGTCGCGCGGCGAGTGGTACAGCATCTGCGCCGGGAACAACGTGACCGGCCAGACCAGCCCTTCGCATTGCAGGCAGAGCAGCGCGGCCTCGCGGTGCCGCATGCAAGCGCCCACGACCTCCAGCGGCTCGTCGCTGGCGCCGGCCGCATCGAGCCGGCGCAGGTCGGCGAGCAACGTGGTCGGCAGCACGGTCGGGCCGTCGAGCCGCGCGAACGCACTGCCGCCGCTGCGCAGCCGCACGCGCTCGAATTCGCTGACGCGCCACAACGTCGAATCCTCGAAATCTCTCATGCGAGGATGTTCGCGGCCAAGTCGCCGCCAGACGTTCGCAGATGTACGCGTTGCAAGCACCTGTTTCGAGCTGCAAAAGGCACCGGCGGGCCACGCCAGCAAGCTAAGCTCAGCGACTTCGCCCACACCTGCCCCGATGAACGATCGATTGAGTTCAGCGCCGGCCGCCGCACCGGGCGGCCCGCCATTGGTCGAGCCCATCGACGCGTCTCTGCCGCGCGGTTTGCGGCTCGGCAGCTTCGAGATCGAGCGCGTGCTCGCGCGCCGCAGCAGCACGGTCGTCTACCTCGCGACCGACCATGCGCTGGCGATGCCCGTCGCGATTCAGGAGTACCTGCCGGCCCGCCTGGCGCGCCGCGATGCCGGCCTGCACCTGCGCGCCGCCGAGCCCTGGCACGACGACGTGATCGCGCGCGGCCGGCGTGCCTTCATCGACGAGGCCCGCATGCTGGCGCATTGCGATCACCCGGCGCTGGTGCGCGTGACCCAACTGTTCGAGGCGCTCGGCAGTGCCTACCGCGTGATGCCGGTCTGCACCGGACCGCGCCTGACCGAAGTGCGCGGCGAGATGACGGGCGCGCCCGACGAGTCCGCACTGCGCGCGCTGCTCTACCCGCTGCTCGGCGCGATCGAGGCGATCCACCACAGCGGTGAGGTGCACGGCGGGGTCTCGCCGTCGAACATCTTGTTGCTCGCCGACGACCGCCCGCTGCTGCTCGGCCCCGGCGCTGCGGGCCGCGAGATCGGCAGCGATCTGGTCGATTCGTTGATGGCCACGCTCGAAGCCACGACGGGCGCGGTCGCCCCCGTCCATGTCGATGCCGATGCCGGCGCGCTGCCGGTCGGCGCGGCGCGCGACCTGTACGCGCTCGCCGAAACGCTGCGCTTTTGCATCACCGGCGAGGCGCTCGCGCCCCCCGGCACGCTGCGCGCGCGCGAGCCGCTCGCCCACGCGATCGCGCGTGAATATCCGCCCGAGACGCGGCCGCAGTACAGCCCCGCGCTGCTCGGCACGCTCGACGCCGCGCTGTCGCCTTTCGCCGAAGACCGCCCGCTGACCGCCGCGCAGTTCCGCGACTGGCTCGAGCGCGGCGTGCCCGGCGGGCCGATCCGGGTCGCACCGGCGGCTCGCCCGCCCGCGCCCGCGCCAACGCCCGCGCCGATGCCGATTCCCGATGCAGCGGCCGATCCGGCAATCGACGCGACCCAGCCCATGGCGCCGTGGCCGGAAGACCTCGGCGACCTGACCGGCGACCCGATCACGCCCGATCGGCCGCCGTGGATCCCGCCGTCGCTGGCGTCGCCGTTGCAACACGCCACGACGGCGCGGGCCCGGCACCGCAAACTGCTGCTCGCAGCCGGGTTCGCGATGGTCGCGCTGGTCGGCCTCGCGGGTGGCGCGTTCTGGTGGAACATCGTTCCCGAAATCCGGTTGGAGCCAACCCCCGAGCGAACGGCCACAGCGCCGGCCGCCGCCGCGCCCGAGCCGGCCTCGCCGCCGCAAGAACAGCCGCAAGAACAGCCGCAAACCCGGCCGCAAACCCAGCCGCAGCCGCCACGGCAACCCGATTCCGTAGCAGCCACCGAAACTGCGGCAGCGCCACCACCGCAGCAGCAGCAGCAGCCGGTGGCACCTGCACCTGCGCCCGAGGCCGAGGCCGCGCCCAAGGCCATCGCGCCGGTCGATCCGGATCGCTCGCTGGCGGTGAACCCGCCCGCTGCCGCGCCGAACTCGTCGGCGCGGCCGGTGACCAACGCAAGGGTGGCGCCGGCCGGCGCCCCGCGGGACGCGTGCGCCGGCCGCACCGAGTTCGCGCTCTACCGCTGCATGCTGCAGCAATGCCAGGTCAAGCGCTGGGCCACTCACCCGCAGTGCGTGAAGCTCAAGCGCGACGACCGGGTGGACTGAACCGCGCTGAACCCCACTGACCCGCGCTGACGCGCGCGCCACATCGGCGCACCCTCGCCCGGTTTGCGACAATCCGGGCCATGACCTCGACCGACCTGCAAGCCGTGATCGCCCACATGGGCGCGGCCGCGCGCGCCGCTGCTTCGCGCATGGCGGATGCCCCCACTGCTGCGAAGAACGCCGCGCTGCTCGCGCTGGCGCGCCGGCTGCGCGCCGAGCCGCAGGCGCTGCGCGACGCCAATGCGCTCGACATCATGGCCGCCGAACAGGCCAGCCTCGCCGCGCCGATGGTCGATCGCCTGAGGCTTACCGACAAGATCATCGAGACCGTGGCCGAGGGCTGCGAGCAGATCGCCGCGATGCCCGACCCGATCGGCGAGATCACCCACCTGCGCAGCCGCCCAAGCGGCATTCAGGTCGGCCAGATGCGCGTGCCGCTGGGCGTGTTCGGCATGATTTACGAGAGCCGGCCCAACGTGACGATCGAAGCCGCGTCGCTCGCGATCAAGAGCGGCAACGCGGCCATCTTGCGTGGCGGCTCGGAGGCGATCCA
>JANMWQ010000702.1:0-2657 GCA_031394085.1 Rhizobacter sp.
TTTTCGGCGATGGACATGGGCAGGTATTCGGTGCGAGCTAACGGGGGCCGGGAAGGGGCCAATACAATTTCGCATTGTATGAAGCATGTCAAGAAGTCAGTTCTGCTCTGGTACTCGCCGCACGAGATGTACACGCTGGTGACCGCCGTTCCCGACTACCCGAAGTTTCTGCCGTGGTGCGAGCGCGCCGAGGTGCTGGAGCGGCGCGAGACCGGCGCCACCGCGCGACTGCACTTGTCGTACCTCGGCGTGAGGCAAGCCTTCACGACACGCAACGAGCATGTGGTCGACGCGAGCGTGGTGCTCGCACTCGTCGATGGCCCGTTCTCGCTGCTCGACGGCACCTGGCGTTTCGTGCCGGTGCCGGCGAGTGAGGGCGCGAATGCCAGGGCTTGCAAGATCGAATTCGAGCTGCGCTACAACTTCGCCAACGGCGCGCTCGATGCGTTGATCAGCCCGATGTTCGACCGCATTGCCAACACCTTCGTCGACTCGTTCGTAAAGCGCGCCGAGCAGGTCTATGGCGCCCGATGACGCCGGTACCACGCTGAGGGTCAGCGTGGCCTACAGCCCGCGCGCCGGCGAAGTCGACGTGGTCAACTTGCAACTCGCAGTGGGTGCGACCGTGGCCGATGCGCTGCGTGCCAGCGGCCTTCAGGTGCGTCACCCCGGTCTGGCGCTCGACGGGTTGCCGGTCGGCATCTGGGGCGTTTCTTGTGACCGCGACGATGCGCTGCGCGATCGCGATCGGGTGGAGTTGTACCGCCCGTTGCGGGTCGACCCGAAAGAGGCGCGGCGGCTGCGCCAGCTCGCGCAGGGCAAGGTCAAGCCCAGCGTCGAGCGACCACGCTGACGCTGCGCCCTACTTGCACTCCGAAGCCATTACCTGACGCGTGCGCTTCGCCTCTGCGGCGCGGGCGGCGTCGTCGAGGATCTCGCGTTCGCCCTTGTCGTTGGTGCGTGCCATGCGCTGGCCACTGTCGAGGGTGCGCATCTGCGCCTTCGCGCGAACGCAGTTTTCCGCCTGGGTGGCGGCGACCTTGGTCTCGTCGGCCTTCTTCTTGTCGGCCACCTCTTGCTCGGCCTTCTTGCGCTTCGCTTCGAGTTCGGGGTCGGACGCGCGCACGGCGGTGAGTGGCGCTGCAGAGGCGCCCGACGCCGGTGCCGCGACGGGCGCCGTGCTGCGCGCGCTGGCGGTGGCCGGGCGCTGGAGGATGTCGCTCTCGGGCACGCCGATGGGGGGCGGCAGGTCGCTGTATTGCGTCTGCCCGGCCTTGTCGCGCCACTTCCATTGCGCAGAAGCGGGCAGAGCCAGCGTCAAGCCGATTGCGGCCGCGAGTGCAGCGATGTGCCAACGATTCATGGCGTTCATGCGTGAACTTGTCATGGGACGGGAGTGTATGCGGCAGGTCAGGTACCGGCCAATTGCAGGCGGCGCATCCGTGTGGTTCTGCGCGCATCCGTATAATTTGCTTTTGCGTCAGGAGCTTTTCCCATGCGCCTACTTGGCAAAGCGCTCACCTTCGACGACGTGTTGTTGGTACCAGCGTTCTCCCACGTGTTGCCCCGCGACACCGATCTCTCGACCCCCCTTTCCCGCAACATCCGACTGAACCTGCCGCGGGTGTCCGCGGCGATGGACACCGTGACCGAAGCGCGCCTCGCGATCGCGCTGGCGCAAGAGGGCGGCATCGGCATCATTCACAAAAACCTGCGCGTGGAGCAGCAAGCGGCCGAGGTGGCGCGGGTCAAGCGCTATGAATCGGGCGTGCTGCGTGACCCGATCACCGTGACACCCGAAACCAAAGTTCGCACCGTGATGGACCTGTCTCGCCAGCACGGCGTCTCGGGCTTTCCGGTGTTGCAGGGCAAGACGGTTGTCGGCATCGTCACCAACCGCGACCTGCGCTTCGAGACCCGCCTCGACGCGCCGGTCAGCGAGATCATGACGCCACGCGAGCGCCTCGTCACCGTGCCCGAGTCGGCCACGATCGAAGACGGCAAGGCGCTGATGCACAAGCACAAGCTCGAGCGCGTGCTGGTCGTCAACGGCGCGTTCGAGTTGCGCGGGCTGATGACGGTCAAAGACATTACCAAGCAAACGAGCTTTCCGAACGCCGCGCGCGACGCGCACGGCAAGCTGCGCGCGGGTGCAGCGGTCGGCGTGGGCGACGGCACCGAAGAGCGCGTCGAGCTGCTCGTGAAGGCCGGCGTCGACGTGATCGTGGTCGACACCGCGCACGGCCACAGCGCCGGCGTGATCGAGCGCGTGCGCTGGGTCAAGAAAAACTTTCCGCAGGTCGACGTGATCGGCGGCAACATCGCCACCGGCGCGGCCGCGCTGGCGTTGGTCGAGGCCGGCGCCGACGCGGTCAAGATCGGCATCGGGCCGGGCTCGATTTGCACCACACGCATCGTCACCGGCGTGGGCGTGCCGCAGATCTTTGCGATCGAGCAGGTGGCCAAGGCGCTCAGGGGCAGCGGTGTGCCGCTGATCGCCGACGGCGGCGTGCGCTACTCGGGCGACCTGGCCAAGGCCATCGCGGCAGGCGCCGACACCGTGATGATGGGCGGCGCCTTTGCCGGCACCGAAGAGGCCCCGGGCGAGACCATCCTGTACCAGGGCCGCACCTACAAAAGCTACCGCGGCATGGGCT
>JANMWQ010000733.1:0-2747 GCA_031394085.1 Rhizobacter sp.
CCGACGGCGGTGTTGATGATCATCGGCCAGATCGAGCAGATGAAGATCGTCCAGATGGCCGCCGGATTCTCGGCCTTGAACACCAACAGGCCGGTCGGCAGCCAGGCCAGCGGCGAGACCGGCCGCAACAGGCTGATCAGCGGCGAGAGCGCACGGTTGAGCACCTCGAAGCGCCCGATCGCGAAGCCCATCGGGATGCCGACCAGCGCGGCCAGGCCGAAGCCGACCGCCACGCGTTCGAGCGAGAACAGGATGCTCCAGCCAATGCCCTGGTCATTCGGCCCCTTGCTGTAGAACGGGTCGGAGAAGACCTTGACCGCCTCGGCGAAGGTCGCGGCCGGCGTCGGGAAGGTCGGGCTCTTCATCGTCAGCAGCGCCCAGATGCCGATCAGCAGCGCAATGCCGATGACCGGTAGCAGCACCTTGCTTGCAAGCTCGCGCCAGTCGCAGGGCGGCTTGCAGGGTGAGAGCATCGGCAGGGGCTTCGGGGCGACGGCCGTTGCGGCCACGGCAACGCTCGAAGCAGGTTCGGCATCGAGCGCCTTCGGTCGCGGGGAATGAAAGACTGCGGCAACCATGTCGGTCTTCCGTGAACGGTGGGTGAAGGGTGCGAGGCTCAGGCCTTGACCTTGAAACTGTCGGCGTACTTCTTCGGGTCCTTGCCGTCCCAGACGACGCCGTCCATCAGCTTGCTGGAGCGCATCACATCCTTCGGCACCGGCACCTTGACCTGCGCGGCGGCCTGCTTGTACAGATCGATCTGGTTGATCTGCGTCGCGACCGCGAGGTAGTCGGGGTGCTCCTTCAGCAAACCCCAGCGCTTGTGCTGCGTCAGGAACCACATTTCGTCGCTGAGGTACGGAAAGTTGACCGCGCCGTCGTTGTAGAACTTCATGTAGTTCGGGTCGTCCCAGGTCTTGCCCAGGCCGTTCTGGTAGCGGCCGAGGATGCGCTGGTTGATGACATCGACGCTGGTGTTGACGTAGCTCTTGTCGGCCCCCGTCTCGGCCATCTTGTTCTTGTAGCCCAGGCTCGCGTCGATCCACTTGCCGGCTTCGAGAACCGCCATCACGACCGCGCGCGCGGTATTCGGGTGCTTCTCGACGAAGTCGTTGGTGGTGCCGAGCACCTTCTCGGGGTGGTCCATCCAGATGTCCTGCGTGGTCATCGCGGTGACGCCGATGCCGTCGGCGATCGCGCGGTGGCCCCAGGGCTCGCCGACGCAGTAGCCGTCCATGTTGCCCACGCGCATGTTCGCGACCATCTGCGGCGGCGGCACGGTGATGACCTTGGCGTCTTTGAGCGGGTCGATGCCGGCCGAGGCCATCCAGTAGTACAGCCACATCGCGTGCGTGCCCGTCGGAAAGGTCTGCGCGAACGTGTACTCGGCCTTCTCTTTCGACATCACTTTGGCCAAGCTCGCGGCATCGACCGCGCCCTTGTCGGCGAGCTTCTTCGACAGCGTGATCGCCTGACCGTTGTGTTGAGGGTCATCAACACGGCCATGTCTTTCTTCGGGCCGCCGATGCCGAGGTACACGCCTTAGACCAGGCCGTAGAGCACGTGCGCCATGTCGAGTTCGCCGTTGACGAGCTTGTCGCGCACGCCGACCCACGAGGCCTCCTTGGTGGCGATGATCTTCACGCCGTGCTTCTTGTCGAAGCCCAGCACCGAGGCCATCACGACCGAGGCGCAATCGGTCAGCGGGATGAAGCCGATGCGCACTTCCTCCTTCTCGGGCTTGTCGGAACCCTGCGCGTAGACGCCGGTGTTCAGGCCGGGCACGAGCCCGGCGGCGCCCGCCGCAGCGGCGCCCTTGACCAGGTGGCGACGTGTCATGTCGAGCTTTCGGAGAACAGGTGTGTTCATGGTGGTCTGGGTGGCGATGCAGAACACAAAAAGGCGTCCGCACTGGCCCGGCCGGCTGGCCAGGGTTCGTGGGGACGCCATCGTCCGGCGCAAAGCTCACCCGCTTTGGTGCGCTCGCGCCGTGTCAGAAGATCGCCGTTGACCTTCCGTACTTCGTTATGCAAAAGCTGCGCCACGGGCCGATAGACGCCAACGCATGCCAACGCACGCCGACGCACGCCGACGGTGCGCTCTTGCAATGCTAACGCGTCAGGTGAGCAGGTCGGCCAGGTCGATCACGCGCTGCGTGACCTTGGCGACCTTCAGGCCTTTGTCCATCGCCGTCTTGCGCAGCCGTGCATAGGCTTCGTTTTCGGCAATGCCCTGACTGCGCATCAGGATGCCTTTTGGCACGGTCGATGACTTTGCGGCCCGACAGCTCGGTTCGCGCCGCAGCCAGTTCGTGGCGCAACGCTTCTTCGTGCTGAAAACGCGCGAACGCCACTTCGAGCACCGGCTTGACGCGGTCGGGTGCCAGCCCGGCCACCACGTAAGCGGTGACGTCGGCGGCGATTGCCTGTTGCACGTGCGAGGTGTCGTTGTCCTCGGTGAACAGCACGATCGGGCGGCGGGCATCGCGCGTGGCCATCGCGACGTGCTCGAGCGTGTCGCGCGCCTGACTTTCGGCGTCGACGATGATCATGTCGGGCCCGATCTGCGCCAGCCGCTCGGGCAGGAACACATCGGCCGGCAGCACCGCGACGATGTTGTAGCCGCCTTTGAGCAGCCCGATGCGCAGCCATCGCGAGCGGCGCACTTCGGTCTCGGAGGCGGAGTCGAGCGCATCGGCTGCCAACGACTCGGGCGCAACGATGACGATGCGCAGGAGGGCGGGCGTT
>JANMWQ010000777.1:0-10787 GCA_031394085.1 Rhizobacter sp.
CAGGCCGACCGCGCCATCCTGTTCAAGACCGGCGCGAAGGAGATCGGCGCGCGCTTCGGCGTGATGCCGAGCTTCATGGCGAAGTGGAACCAGCAACTGCCCGGCTGCTCGGGGCACATCCACCAAAGTCTTTCGGATGAAGAAAGCGCGGGCAAGATCAACCTGTTCTACGACGCGCAGAGCCCGCGCAAGATGAGCAAGCTGTTCGAGAGCTACCTCGCCGGCCAATGCGGCGGGTCGGACGACATCCCGCGCGCACCGCGCACCTTGATCGAGACGACCCGCGTGTTCAAGCAATCGACGGTCGCGCGCGATTGGTTCGGCGATGATTTCGTCGACCACTTCGCCGCCACGCGCGAATGGGAGTGGCGCCAGTGGCTCGACGGCGTGACCGACTGGGAACTGAAGCGCTACTTCGAGATCATCTGACGGCGCCGAATTGGGCGGCCGTCGACAACGAGACACTCACATGCGCATCACGCGATTTTCATTTCCGACCACGATCCATTTCGGCGCCGGCGCGCGCGAGTTGGTCGGCCCTCACTTGATGGAGCGCGGCTGCAAGCGCCCGTTGATCGTCACCGACAAAGGCTTGGCGGCGCTGCCGTTGATGGGCGAACTGAAGGCTGCGCTGGAGGCCGCCGGCCTGCGCGTGGCCGTGTACGGTGGCGTCTTCGGCAACCCGACCGGCGCGCAGGTAATGAACGGTGCGGCGGCCTACACGGCGCACGAGGCCGATTGCGTGATCGGCGTCGGCGGTGGCGCGGCGCTCGATGTCGCGAAGGTCGTTGGCCTGCTCGCCACGCACCCTGGCGACGTCATGGAGTACGTGTGGGATCACCCGAACGTGCGCGCGATCGACGCCGCCACGCTGCCGTATTTCATCGCGCTGCCGACCACCTCGGGAACCGGCAGTGAGGTCGGCCGCAGCAGCGTCGTCAGCGAAGAAGACACCCACGTCAAACGCGTCATTTTCTCGCCGGCGATTCTCGCGGCGGTCGTGTTCGCCGACCCCGAACTCACGCTCGGCCTGCCGCCCGCCGTGACCGCCGCGACCGGCATGGACGCGCTCACCCACAACATCGAAAGCTACCTGTCGCCGGCCTGCCACCCGCTGTGCGACGGCATCGCGCTCGAAGGCACCCGCATCGGCGCACGCGCGCTGCTCACGGCGGTGCGCGAGCCCGGCAACCTGCAGGCGCGCGCCGACATGATGATGAGCTCGATGATGGGCGCGATCGCGTTCCAGAAAGACCTCGGCGCGGTGCACTCGTGCGCGCACGCGCTCGGCACCGTGTGCGACCTGCACCACGGCCTCGCCAACGCGTGGATGATCGAGCCGGTGATGGCGTTCAACCTCGAGGCGGTGCCACACAAGTTCGCCGAGCTCGCGCACGTGGTCGGCGCTGCCTCGGGCGATGCGTTCGTCCCGTGGCTCGCGCAGTTGAAGCACCAGATCGGCATTGCGCTCGGCCTGGCCGCGGTCGGCGTGAAGCGAGTGCACTTCGGCCGCTTGATCGAGACCGCGACCGCCGATGGCTGCCACGCGACCAACCCGCGCGTCTGCGCACCCGCTGATTTCGAGCGATTCTTCACCGAGGCATTCTGAGATGGCACGACCCCTGATCATCGGCATCTCCGCCCGCATTCACCACCCGGTCGGCCCAGTGCTCGACCTCGGCGGTGTCTACACCAAGACGCTGCACTACCTCGAACAATCGGTCGCGCACTGGGTGCTTGCCAAAGAAGTGCTCGCGGTGATGATCCCGGCGATCGAAAGCAAAGGCCTGATCCAGCGCAGCGACATGAGCCTGGCCTCGTACGCGGAGCACCTTGACGGCCTGGTGCTGCAAGGCGGTGCCGACATCGCGCCCGAAAGCTACGGCGAAACGCCGCTGACGGCCGAGTGGGCCGGTGACCGCGTGCGCGACCGCTACGAGATCGACTTGTTCAACGCCTTCGTCGCAGCGGGCAAGCCGGTGATCGGCATCTGCCGCGGTTGCCAGCTGATCAACGTGGCGCTCGGCGGCACCCTGTTCCAGGACATCCCGACCCAGGTGACGCAGGCCATCTCGCACCGCGACGCCGACCTGTACGAACGCGCGCTGCACGGCGTGAATTTGATCCAAGGCACCAAGCTCGCGAAGATGTACCCGGGCATCGCGCAGGCGAAGATCAACTCGATCCACCACCAGGCGGTGAAAGTCCTGGGTCGCGATCTCGTGGTCGAGGCCCAAGGCGTGCCCGACGGCATCGTCGAGGCGATCCGCTGGCGCGGGCCGAGTTATGTGTTCGGCATGCAGTGGCATCCCGAGTTCCTCGCGCTGAAATCGCTGGACGCGAATCAGCTCGATGGCAGCCCGATCCTCAACGACTTTCTCGCCACCGCCCGCGCCGCCCGCGCCTCGTGGGGCCGTCCGTTCACGAAGCGCAAGAGCAAGACGTGATGAAGGTCCACAACCCTGCTACTGGCGCGCTGATCGCCGAAGTGCCGCAAGCCTCGCCCGAGATCATCGCCGAGCGCGCGGCCGCGGCGCGCGCTGCTCAACCCGCGTGGGCCGCGCGGCCGTTGCGCGAGCGCATGGAAATCCTGCAGCGCTTTCGCGTTGGCATCGCTGCCGAGGTCGAGTCGCTCGCCGCGACGCTGACGGCCGAGGTCGGCAAGCCGATCCGCCAGTCGCGCAACGAGGTCAACCGGTTGCTGCCGCGCATCGACTTTTTCATCGCGCAGGCCGAGGCCGCCATCGGCACGCGGCAGCTGCACGACGAAGGCGGCACGCGCGAGGTGCTCGGCTTCGATGCGCTCGGCGTGATCGTCAACATCTCGGCCTGGAACTACCCGTACTTCGTCGGCGGCAACGTCTTCGTGCCGGCGCTGCTGGCCGGCAACGCGGTGCTCTACAAACCCTCGGAGTTCGCCACGCTCACCGGCCTGCACATCGCGCGGCTGTTGCACGAAGCGGGCGTGCCGCCGGATGTGTTCGCGTCGCTGGTCGGCGGGTGGTGCGGTCGGCGCGCTGATGCTCGAGCCACAGATCGACGGCGTGTTCTTCACCGGCTCGCATGCCACCGGCCAGCGCATCGCCGCAGTGGTCGGCCCGCGCTTCATCAAGCTGCAACTCGAGCTCGGCGGGAAGGATGCGACCTACGTGGCCGACGACGCCGATGTCAACGCCGCTGCACAAGTGCTCGCCGACGGCGCGATGTACAACGCCGGCCAGAGCTGCTCGGTCGAGCGCATCCACGTGCATGAACGCATTCACGATGCCTTCGTGGCGGCCTTCGTCGAGACCGTGAAGGGCTTTAGGCTGGCGATCCGACCTCGGAGGACACCTGCATCGGCGCGATCGCCCGCGCGCCGCAACTGGGGGTACTCGACGCGCAAGTGGCCGATGCGAAGGCCAAAGGCGCCGTGTTGCTGGCTGGCGGCGGGCGCCTCACCGATCGTCCTGGCAACTGGCACGCGCCGACCGTGTTCAGCCAGGTCGACCACACGGTGGCGCTGATGCGTGAGGAAAGTTTCGGGCCGATCATCGGCATCCAGAAAGTCGCCGGTGACGCCGAGGCGCTGACGCTGATGAACGACTCGCGCTACGGCCTGACGGCCGGCGTGTTCACGAAAGACGAAGCGCGCGCGCACGCGATCCTCGGCAAGGTCAACGCCGGCACGGTGTACTGGAATTGCTGCGACCGCGTGAGCCCGCGGCTGCCGTGGTCGGGGCACGGCGATTCGGGGGCCGGACTGACGCTGTCGACGCTCGGCATTCAAACCTTCACGCAGCCCCGCGCCTGGCATTTGCGCCGACCGTGATCGGCTGGGTCGAGCCGTGATAATCGCGCTCTCCGAAGCCAAGCCCGGTCGCAGGGCGATGCCGATCCGATGAAAGCAGTCTCCCGAATTTCGCTCCAGTGGTTGTTGACGATTCCCTATGTGATCTTGGTGCTGGGTTTGGCGCTGGCGGTCGCGATGCTGTCTTACAACGCGGCCGGCCACGCGGTCGATACCGTTTCCGGCCGACTGCTGCACGAGACCGTGCAGCGCATCGGCCAGGCGGTCGAGCGTCATGTGGTTGGCTCCGGCGCGGTGCTCGAAGCGGCTTTTCCGCGCGGGCTCGCGGCCCCGGCCGACATTCGCGGTGAGCTGCCGGCGCTGCGCAGCCGCCTGTGGATCGCGACAACGCTGCACCGCGACCCGAACAACTACGCCTACTACGGCAACCGGCTGGGCCAGTTCGTCGGCCTGTGGCGCTTCTCGGAAAGCGAGGCCGAGTGGCGCGTCAAGCTGCAGGCGGACGAGCCGCGCACGCTCTCGAAGTTCACCGACATCGGTGGCGAGCTGCGCGAGTCGGTGCGCGAGCAGCGCCTCTACGACCCGCGCCAGCGCCCGTGGTACATCGTCGGCACGCAGACCACCTTGCAGGCCTGGACCTCGGTGTATGTCGACTTCAAGAGCCATGAGCTCGTGGCCACGCGTGCGCGCCGCGTCAACGGCGCCGACGGCACGATAGAAGGCGTGGTCGCGACCGATCTCTCGCTGCGTGCGATCGAGGAATTCGTGCGCGGGCTGCAGGTTTCGCCGAACGGCTTCGCGTTCGTCATCGAGGGCAACGGCGACCTGGTCGCGGCATCGAACGCACCGAACGTGCTCAAGCGCGACGACGGCACCTGGAGCCGCGTCAACGCCGCGCAGGCGCCGAACGCGTTGCTGGTCGCGACCTACAACGAGCTCAGGACCGAGCTCGCGGCCGCCGCCGCGAACCAGAGCGGCGCGCGCCGGTTCACAGCGCCCGATGGTCGCCAGATCGAAACCGGCTTCGCCCGTGTGACCGACTCGGTCGGGCTTGACTGGACCATCGTCGTCGCGGTGCCGCGCAGCGACTTCATGGGTGGCGTGACCGGCAACGTGTTGCGCACGGTCCTCGTCGGCGTGCTCGCCGCGCTGCTCGCGGTGTGGCTCGGGCTGGCGATCGTGCGCTGGGTCACGCGCGACCTGCGGCGCTTGTCGGTCGCGGCCCAGCGCATCGGCGACGGCGACCTGGAGAGCCCGATCGACATCGACCGGGCCGACGATCTCGGTGACCTGGCCCGCAACTTCTGTCTGATGCAGCACAAGCTGCGCACCGACAAGCTGACCGGTCTGGCGAACCGCGAGGCGGTGCTGCAGCGGCTCGGCGCGCGCATCCAGCACCACCGGCGGCTCGAAGACGAGCGCTCGCTCGCGGTGCTGTTCGTCGACCTCGACGCGTTCAAGACCGTCAACGACCGTTTCGGCCACGACGCTGGCGACAAGGTGCTCGCCACGCTGGGCGCGCGCTTGCGCCAGGGGGTGCGCGACACCGACATGGTCGCGCGTTATGCCGGCGACGAGTTCATCGTGTTGCTCGACGGCGTGGTCTCCGCCGAGGCCGCCGACGAGGTGCGCCAGAATCTTGAACGTGTGCTGCGCGAGCCGGTCGACGGCATGCCCGGTGATGCACTCATCACCGTCGGTGGCAGCATCGGGATGGCGCTCTACCCGCGCGACGGCGACGAGGCGCACAACGTGATCGCGGCCGCCGATCAAGACATGTACCGCCGCAAACGCAGCGCGCGGATCTAGGGTTGTTCACAAGGAGCATGAGCATGGCAATGGACGTGGTCGACTACGAGATCAAGGGCGCCGAGATGCAGTTCGTCGAGATCGAACTCGATCCTGGCGAAGCGGCGGTCGGCGAGGCCGGCAGCATGATGTTCATGGACGCCGGCATCGGCATGGACACCGTCTTCGGCGACGGCAGCAACGGCGGTGGCAGCGGCGGCCTGTTCGGCAAGCTGCTCGGCGCCGGCAAGCGGCTCGTCACTGGCGAATCGCTGTTCACGACCGTCTACACGAACCAGAGCGCGGCCAAGCTGCGGGTCGCGTTCGCAGCGCCGTACCCGGGCAAAATTTTGGCGATGGATTTGCGCCAGCTCGGCGGCACGCTGATCTGCCAGAAAGACGCGTTCCTGTGCGCTGCGCGTGGCGTTTCGCTCGGCATCTTCTTCCAGCAAAAACTGTCGGTGGGGTTTTTCGGTGGCGAGGGCTTCATCATGCAAAAGCTCGATGGCGACGGCCTGGCCTTCGTGCATGCCGGTGGCACGGTCGAGAAGCGCGAACTGCGCGCCGGCCAGACCCTGCTGGTCGACACCGGCTGCCTGGTCGCGATGACACCGGGCGTGGGCTTCGAGATCCAGTACGTCGGCAAGATCAAGACCGCGCTGTTCGGCGGCGAGGGCCTGTTCTTCGCGAAGGTCAGCGGCCCCGGCACGGTCTGGTTGCAGAGCCTGCCGTTTTCGCGCCTGGCCTCGCGCGTGTTCGCGGCCGCACCGCAGCGCGGCGGCTCGCGTGAAGAGGGCTCGGTGCTGGGTGGGCTCGCGGTGGGTGGCTTGCTCGGAAGCATCCTCGGTGGTGGCGATGACGAGTAGAACGCGATGCGCCATCTGAATTTGGTGGGCCGGGCGCTGCTGGCTGCGCTGATGCTCGCGGCGAGCGTATCGGCTCCGGCTGCCGCACCGGGCGCCAGCCTCTACCTCGAAGACCTGACCTGGACCGAGTTGCGCGACCGCATCGCCGCCGGTGCGACAACCGTGCTCGTGCCGATCGGCGGTACCGAGCAAAGCGGGCCGCAGATGGCGCTCGGCAAGCACAACCAGCGCGTCAAGGTGATCGCCGGGCGCATCGCGCAAAAGCTCGGCAACGCGGTGGTGGCGCCGACGATCGCCTACGTGCCCGAAGGCGCGATCGACCCGCCGTCGGGCCACATGCGCTTCGCAGGCACGATCTCGGTCTCCGACGCTGCCTTCGAGGCGGTGCTCGAAGGCGCGGCGCGCAGCTTTCGCCAGCACGGCTTTCGGGACATCGTTTTGTTGGGTGATCACGGCGGCTACCAGAAGAGCCTGGAGCGCGTGGCTGCCAAGCTCAACCGCGAGTGGACCGGGCGCACGGGTGCCAAGGTGATCGGGCTGGTCGACTACTATCGTGTGGTCCAAAACGACTTCGTCGATGCGCTGAAAGCCAAGGGTTTCAGCAGCGACGAAGTCGGCACCCACGCGGGGCTGGCGGACACATCGTTGATGCTGGCGATCGACCCCGCGATGGTGCGTGCCGATGCGCTGGCGCCGGCCGCCAAAGCCGGGCCGCGCGAGGGCGTGTACGGTGACCCGCGGCGCGCCACGGCCGAGCTCGGGCAGGTCGGAGTCGAGCGCCAGATCGAGCGCTCGGTGCAGGTCATTCGCGAAGCAGCGCGCGCCCGTTGACCGACACGCGTCGACCCGCGCGCGGGTTGATTTCGAGATTCAAATTCAAGACGGAACAGCGAGATGAAATTGGCATTGAAAGAGGCAGCGGTTTGGTTCGTGGGCCTGATGGCGGTGGCGGGTGTGCTGGTGGCGAGCCAGGTCAGCGGCGCAGCGCCCGAAGCGCGCGCGGCGCAGGCCGCGTCGGCGTCTGCATCGGGGCCCGCATCCAGGGCGATCGTGCCGCTGCCCGGCATGCCGCCGGTGCCCGACCCGCGCAACTTGTACAGCGAGACCGGCGCCGCCAAGGTGAGCGCCGCGCTGCAGGGCGACCTCGAACGCATCTACGTGCCGAACCTGCGCTCGAACGACGTCTACGTGGTCGACCCGAGCACGATGAAGGTCATCGAGCGCTTCAAGGTCGGCATCGGTCCGCAGCATATCGTGCCGTCTTACGACATGCGCACGCTTTGGGTCACCAACAACGCCGAAGGCCGCACCGACGGCAGCCTGACGCCGATCGATCCGCGCACCGGCAAAGCCGGCGTGCCCGTGGCGGTCGACGACCCGTACAACATGTACTTCACGCCCGACGGCAAGTCGGCGATCGTCGTCGCCGAGGCGCGCAAACGGCTCGACTTCCGCGACCCGAAGACCATGGCGCTGCAGTTCTCGATCGCCACGCCGGGCTGCCCCGGCATCAACCACGCCGACTTCGCGATCGACGGCCGCAGCGCCATCTTCACCTGCGAGTTTTCGGGGTCGCTGGTCAAGGTCGATCTGGTCGAGCGCAAGGTGCTCGGCTACCTGCAACTGCCGATGCCGGCGACGCGCTTCAAGGAGACGAAGGGTGCGCCACGCACCGAGGTCGGCAACGTGTGGGAGCCGGGTGAAACCGAAATCTGCACGGTCTCGAAGGGCATGCCGCAAGACATCCGCAGCTCGCCCGACGGCAAGCGCGTCTTCTTTGCCGACATGCATGCCGATGGCGTGCACATCGTCGATGTCGAGTCGTTCAGGAAGGTCGGCTTCATCGCGACCGGCATCGGCGCGCACGGCCTCTACCCGAGCCGCGACGGCAAGAGCCTGTACGTCGCGAACCGCGGATCACACGAAATTCGCGGCGCCAAGCTGGGCGACGGCGGCGTCACGGTGATCGATTTTGCGAGCGAGAAAATCGTTGCGCGTTGGGCGGTGCCGGGCGGCGGCAGCCCCGACATGGGCAACGTCAGCGCCGACGGCAAATCCCTCTGGCTCGCGGCACGCTACGACAACGTCATCTACCGTTTCGACACGGCCACAGGGGCGGTCCAGCAGATCAAGGTCGGCACCGAACCGCACGGGCTGACCGTGTGGCCGCAGCCGGGGCGTTACTCGCTGGGCCACACCGGCAACATGCGCTAGAAATGACGACCCCAAGGCGCCTTCGGCACCGTCCCCCGAGGGGAGCCCCGGCCGCTTGGGGCGGCCCGGCGCTGGCCTGGGGTTTGCTCTGCGCGCCATGAACCTTCTGCTCGATTCGTTCTGGCGCGCCGTCGCCTACTGCCTGCACCCGCGCGTGATCGTGTTGTCGCTGCTGCCGCTGGTGCTGATGGCCGGCCTCGCGCTCGGCCTTGGCTACTTCTTCTGGGAGCCGGCGATCGACGCGGTGCGTGCCGGCTTCGAGTCGTGGGAGATCCTGGAAACCATGATCGGCTGGCTCGAAGGCGTGGGCCTCTCGAACCTGAAGACCGTGCTCGCGCCGATGGTCGTCGTATTCCTCACCACCCCCGTGATCGTCGTGCTCTCGCTGCTGCTGGTGGCGGCATTCATGACGCCTGCGATGCTGACGCTGGTCGCGAACCGCCGCTTTCCGCTGCTCGAACGCAAGCATGGCGGCTCGTTCGTCGGCAGCACGTTCGGCGCGCTCTGGGCGACGGTCGCGGCGCTGCTCGTGCTGCTGGTCTCGATCCCACTCTGGTTCGTGCCGCCGCTGGTGTTGATCATCCCGCCGCTGATTTGGGGCTGGCTTACCTACCGCGTGATGGCCTTCGACGTGCTCGCCGAACACGCCAGCGCCGACGAGCGCCGCACGCTCGTCAAGCGCCACCGCACCACGCTGCTCGGCATGGGCGTGCTGACCGGCTACCTCGGCGCGGCGCCGTCGCTCGTATGGGCCTCGGGCGCGATCGCGATCGTCTTCGCACCGGTGCTGGTGCCTGTGGCGATCTGGATTTACACGCTGGTGTTCGCGTTCTCGGCGCTCTGGTTCGCGCACTTCGCCCTTGCCGCGTTGCAGGCGATGCGGCGTGAGAGCGACTCGGTCGAGCTGCTGCCGCCGCGGCGTGATGGCCTGCGCGATGTCGATCTGATCGAAGAATCGCGGCTCATCCCGCGCCCGAATGAAGCGCCAGACGCGCGGCCCAATTGATGTCGAACCCGCAGGAAGCACTCGAACGAGCGCTGAGGACATACATGGACGACAGCGCGAGATCTGCGTCCCGCCCCAACCCGTCATTCTTGAGTAACCTACGCCTTCATGACTGACGCCAGCACGCGGTCAGCGCTTGGGCAAATACAGAAGCTATATGCGTCGGGCCGCATCACCTGACGCGCTCAATTGGCCACCGCCTCAGAAACCCTCCTCTCAAGGAGTCTTCAAGATAATGTTATCTACTCAACAAATGCTTTCCAAAGTTCTGCATAAACTGAGATATGACTCGGCAAAAATATGCCAACGCTACTTGGATAGATATAACGGCTATTCATACGACTTCTTCAAGAACGGCGAAAGCGATCTATTGATCAAACTTGTTAGCTTGAATCCGAAAATTGTCTTCGATGTTGGCGCTAACGTAGGAGATTGGTCGGCGATCGCACATCAATTATTTCCAGCAGCGACGATTCATTGCTTTGAACTTTCTGAAAAGACATTCAATACACTCAGGGGCAATATCGATCGCATCCCATTTGTATTGAATAATGTCGGCTTATCTGATACGGTCGGTTTTACTGAATACAAAGATTACGGGGAAAACTCTGGGGTCAATACGATTTTACATGGGGCGACCTATCACGATAAAGCCATTCAACCGCAGTTCATCAATGCATACTTAAGCACGGGTGATGAATATTGCCGGTCCAAGAATATAAGTGTGATAGATTTTCTGAAAATTGACGTAGAGGGTGCCGAACACTTGGTGCTGCAAGGGTGTTCAGAGCTATTGGGACGGAAGGCCATAAGAGCGATTCAGTTCGAATACGGTTATACAAATGGTGATTCAAAATTCCTAATGCGTGATTTCCATAGGCTTTTCAATGATTATGGATATATAGTCGCACGAATCAATAAAGGGCCAATAGTATTCAAAGAGTGGAAATACAAAGATAACGACTTCACTTCGGGTCCCAACTATGTTGCCGTCCGCAAGAATGATTCGGAAATCGTAGAGCTGCTGTCAAATTGATTGGCATGGCTTCGCTCACTCTACATTGCCGGTTCGCGACCGGCTCTCGGCGGCGTCTCAAAGTAATCGTCGGGGGCCGCGTGTGTT